>NZ_DIJR01000024.1:0-210317 GCF_002421245.1 Sphingobacterium sp. UBA5639 | reverse complement strand
CCCAAACTTTCGGTATGATCCCAACTTCTTCCCTTTTACAGTTCAGGCACAGGATCCATAAGCCCTGGATGGCGCGGATCATAAATAGCCACAGCAACTTTAGAGTCCGCACAACCATAATATAAAAACCATTTTTGTTTAAAAAAGACCAATCCTTCGATAAAAACCGTTCCATCTATATATTGTCCACTTTTTTCGAAAGATTCCATGGGGCGTAAAAACGGAACATCCATTCGAGCCAATACGCTTGTCGGATCTCGTGGACTAAATAAAACCTGTCCAGCGGAATAGGTATTTTTATTAAAACGCACATCCCCTTTCTCAGCATGATTCTTACCATTGTATAGCAATACAATTCCTTTATCAGTCAAAACTGCTGGAGGACCGCACTCTGTCAACGAACTATCAAAGTAACCATCCCTCGGCGAAATGAAGGCTTTCAGTGTACCTCTATTATCTGTTACGGGTACCCAGTCAATCAAATTATCGGATGTGGCGCCATAAACACCATGTTCTCCCCAGTACAACCAATATTTCCCATTGATTTTAGCTATAACCTGTTTGTTACCTTTCAATGTAGTCACAATAGAAGCCGATTTATGCGGTTCATTGACTAGAGTGCGCCTATTTCTCGAGTTCTTAAAAATAGGACCGTATTTAGTCCAGTGTTTCAGATCAGTGGATATTGCTACACCAAGCCGCGGTACCTTTCGGTTCCATTGGGTATAAAATAGCACAAAACGCCCATCCTCAGTCTGTGCTATCCGAGGATCTTCTGTCCCGCCAGGCCACTCGTTATCTTGCTGCTCATCAGGCCCCGGATAGAATATAGGCGTTTTCAGTCGTTCAAAATGAATACCGTCAGCACTAGCTGCTAACCCCAATCGGGAGGTCCGGTGGCCAATAGCTTTTCCTGTCCGATCTTCTGCACGATAAATGACATAGATACTATTTCCCCTTACTACTGCAGCAGGATTAAAAGTGTCGTTGTCCTCCCATCGAATTTCTTTCTTCAGCATTGGATCATAAAATACGGAACTCGTATCGGGCTCAATAATTGGATTGACACCTTTGGGCCGTTCAAAGCCTCCTAATACCCATTGTTCTTTTTTAAGCTTTCCAGCAGGCTGCACGCTGCAGCCGCATAAAAAGGCGAACAGAATAGAGCCTGCAATTTTTACGATAATATTCATATTTTAATTGATTTCTATGGTTTTACATGTAGTAGCAAACAACAGCCTGTAAAAGTGAAAATTATAAATTGGTTACCACTGAAGAGCGATCGAAACTATTATTGATCATTCACAAATATAATGCTAATAGAAAAAAGTACCGCAAAAACAAGTTCAACAAAATTGAATTGGGATCAAAATTAAAAAACACAAATAAACAATTCAACGATAAATAACTCGAAATATTGCAATATATCGCAATACTACAACGATTATAATGACAAATATTGCAGCATATAGCACAAAAACACTACATTTATAGTATGATATCCAAAGAAGAACGTCACGATTTTATATTAGTTAAAATCAAAAAGGAAAGGAAATTAGTAATGACAGAGTTAGCGGCCGAACTTGGTGTCTCTGAGCATACCGTCCGACGTGATCTTAAAGAACTATCTGACGCTGGCTTGCTCCGCGCTATTCGAGGGGGAGCCACTTTACGGTCAAACTTACCATTCGATATATACGACCGAAATAACCTTGATGTTATGGAGAAACAAGCCATAGCAGAAAAATCGATCACACTATTGAAAGATCATCAAGTCGTCTTTTTTGACGGTGGCACAACAACACAGGCAATTGCTGGCAACATTCCAGATAGCCTAAACCTTACTGTGGTCACACATAGTCTCCCAATAGCCAATATACTTGCAAACCTCCCAAACATCAGCTTGATTTTCGCGGGTGGCGCTTTCTGCAAATCATCTCTTACGATGCAGGGACAGCAAACTATTTCTACCTTTGAAGAAATATATGCGGATGTCAGCTTCATAGGTGTATGTAGCCTGGACCCCTATCGTGGACTTACGGCAAGAACTCGCGAAGAAACAGCTATCAAAAGAGTACTATGTAAAAATTCAATGAACATTGTTGCTGCCACAACGAGCAATAAGCTCGATACCCTGGCATCTTTTCTAACATGCCGCGCATCTGATATCAGTTATTTAATTACAGAAAAGGATCCTTCTGATCGCATTTTGCAGCCTTATGTCGAACAAGGTATTACAATTTTATAAGTTTACCATTTATGAACAATCTCAAACAGGAAGCCGCCAAAGCTGCTCTTCAACTTTTAGAACCTGATCAATTCATTGGACTAGGTGTTGGATCAACAATAGCTTATTTCATTGAATTAATTGCCAGTAGGGTCAGTTTTAAATCCAGCCTGAAATTTACATCGCCTTCTTTGGAAACCAAAATACTGCTCCAAGAAAATGGTCTTATTTGTATTGATAACAGTACCATAGCAACGCTGGATTATTATTTTGACAGCTGTGATCAGGTGGACATTCATTTAAATGCGTTCAAAAGTGGCGGCGGCGTACATACAGGTGAAAAGATTATGGCGAATATGGCAAAGCAATTTATTCTCTTGGTCGATGGCGCAAAGATGGTCGATAAACTGACCACAAAATATCCGCTATGTGTTGAAATTATTCCCGACGCCTGGCTATCGGTACTTAAAGAACTAAAATCAAGCTATTCTTCAGCGATATCAAACATTGTATTACGAAAATCTGAACAAAAATCGGGGCCTCTACTATCTGAAAGAGGTAATTTCCTGGCAGACATTTATTTTTCTAAACTGCCTGATATTTTTGATTTGAATAAACAAATCAAACTCATTACAGGCGTTGTAGAACATTCACTTTTTTATCAACTGTGTTCGGTATGTCTTCGAGCAACAGAAGATGGCGTAACACATCACTTTGCAAACCGCATTGTAGAATCGAACACGGACAAAAAAAGCACGCAATAGCATTAAATTTTATATTGAAGTCCAACAAGTAGCAAAACTGCGCTAAAATATTTTAAATCAACATGAAACACACTCAAATTAACACAGGAATACTAAGTTTTGGCATGTCAGGACGTGTTTTTCACGCGCCATTTATACATACCAATCCACATTTCAATCTCAGCGCTGTTGTAGAACGGTCGAAAAAAAACGCACATGAATTTTATCCGGCAATAAAAAGCTACGATAATATAACTGAATTACTAGCGGATGAAAGCATCGAACTGGTCATTGTGAACACACCAAACTATACCCATTTCCAATATGCAAAAGACGCCCTAGAGGCAGGAAAACACGTTTTGATAGAAAAACCTGCCGTTGATGATTCTACACAATTCGATACGCTTCTTGCCATCAGCAAAAAACAAGGAAAAGACTTATTTTTCTATCAAAACAGACGATATGATAGTCACTTTTTAGACATTAAAAAAGTGATCGAAAGTGGAGAATTAGGAAAGCTGATTGAAGTGCATTTCAGATTTGATCGCTATAAAATGGAATTGGGACAAAAATACTTTAAGGAAGATACGCAGTATATTTCCAATGGTATCACTTATGACCTAGGTCCGCACCTTATTGATCAGGCAATCTCACTTTTTGGAAAACCGGTTAAATTTACCAAGACAACATCCATCAACAGACCCGATTCTAAAGTTGCAGATTATTTTCACTATCATCTTTATTATCCAGCTGGACTGAACGTGTATTTAACAGGCAGTTTACTTGTCGCCTCTCCGCAGCCCGCCTTTGTCTTAAATGGTACAAAAGGGAGTTTTATCAAGAATATGACGGATGTGCAAGAACAGCAATTGCTAGATGGTATGTTGCCCGACGATCCATCTTATGGCCTTGAGCCAGCCGGCCTCGAGGGAAAACTTGTTACGATAGACGTATCAAATCAAAAACATGAGTCTTTAGTAACGCCACATACAGGAGATTACAATCAGCTGTTTGAAGCCATTTATGAAAGCTTAAGAAATAATATCGATTACCCTATTAAAGCGGATCAGATTAAATGGCAGATTCAATTGCTTGAAGCTGAAAACACCTAAGTTTTTAAACAATCAAATGGCAGCACGGTTCAAGAAAAATAATAGGTGCTGCCATTTTTAATTTGATTCCCAAAGGCATTCGTTCGGTTCAATATGGATCATCACATGACCAAGATCAGGAATATGCGCAACCAAGTGGTCTTTGAGTTTATGCGCCAGCTCATGCCCTTCTCTTACCGTAATTTCACTATCGACAATAGCGTGCAGATCGACGTGATATTTAGCCCCCGATTTGCGGACAAAACATTTTTCCGTGGCTTTTATCCCATCTACTTTTAATGCTTCTTGCCGGATATTGTCAATGACCTCATTGTATACATTTTCATCCATGATCTCGCCAAGCGCCGGTCTGAAAATATGGTAACAGTTATAAAGTATAAATCCAGCGGCAAATAATGCCGCGTAGTCATCCGCATTTTCATATCCCTTTCCGAGCAACAATGCAATAGATATCCCAATGAAAGCTGCAACTGACGTTATCGCATCGCTTCGATGATGCCAAGCGTCTGCACGAAGTGAAGAACTATTAGTTTCTTTACTTTTCTTCATAACGATCCTATAAGAAATCTCTTTCCACACAATGATCCCACCCAGAACAAATAAGGTCCAAGGCTTTGGCAGGTCATGTGGCGTTCCTATATTCTCAATACTTTCATAAGCGATTATGGTTGCAGAAACAATAAGAAAACCAACGACAATAAATGTAATGAGTGGTTCTACCCGACCATGGCCATAAGGGTGATTGTCGTCGGCAGGTCGTTGCGCATATTTTAAACCGAGGAGCACTAGAAATGAAGAGAAAATATCTGCCGTTGACTCAATTGCATCCGCTATCAGCGCATAAGAGTTTCCAAAGAAACCAGCTAACCATTTTAATAATGCCAGTGATGCATTACCTACAATACTAAAATAAGTCGTTCTGACTGCAGTCTGCTCTTGAAGTTCGGACATAGCTATAAATTAACTTGACACCGCGAAAATAATGTTTTTCTTTTCAAATTCTATTCTCCAGCTATATAAAATAGTGATCACAACCTTCGAGCTTTAGCTACCGCTCGCGATATCCTCCAATGCTTTTTTTATCTCAGGGGCCCCATAGTCACGGCTTCCTTCCAGACGCTCTACGATCTTACCCGCTTTATCCAAGATAACCGTTGTTGGTATGGACTGTCCTAAGAATTCTGCAGGAATTTCACCCGCTGCTATGTAAAGTGGTAGATCATACTTGTTTTCGGCCATGAATGCTGAAGACTTTTCTATGTCGCCATCCACATCTACCATGAGAAAAACGATATCTTTATTATCTTTAAGCGATTGCCTAAGCTGGTCAATAGAAGGTAGTTCATGAATACATGGGGGACACCAGGTCGCCCAGAAATTAATAAACACGACCTTACCTTTTAAAGCACTTAATTGAAGAACCTTACCCTCTTTATCCTTAAAAGATAACTCCTGCGTTGTGGTTGCAGTGTCAGCAATAGCTTCAGCAGGTCCCTCTACCTTTTCGGCCTTGGCCTCATTTTTAGTGCCTGTGTTTCCACAGCCAAAAAATAAACTGGTCGATAAAGCCGCAAGACCAAAAAAAATAATTCCTTTATTATACCTAATATTCATCGTCTTCTGTTTCATTAAATTATGCTATTTACAAATATATTACTGTCCACCAATCGCGGAGACCTCGCCTATCCAATCCTTTTGGGAGAAATTTCTCAAAACATTAGCTAATTTAACCTTAATTATTCAAGACCACAAGTATTACACACAACTTCACAACATAAACCATTGATCAATAACAAAATAAGCAACAATAAAATTAAAAAATTAACAAGAACTTTTCCGACATTTAAGAGCGTGAACATATCGTTGACCAAAAGACAATTAATTGAATACACCATGAATCTCCCAGCAAATCATTTCAAAAAATGCGTATCAATATGTTTCCTGTTATTCATCACCATCCAGCTTAATTTCGGACAATCCTCCTCAACTAAATTCAACAGGCTATATCAGCTAATAGCATCAAAAGATTTCTTCACTGCCCGCGACCTGTTTAGGGTAAATAAACCTTTCTTAAACGCCAATGAGCAAGTTTTTATTTTGGCAATACTCGATAACGCCTTTAACAAACCCATCGCTTCAAACAAAAAAATAGCACTATTGAGCGCAGCAACAGAAGAATTACCCGACACACTGCGACTAAAATTACGGCGTGTTCAGGAAGATAATTTTGTCAAACTGAAAGATTACGCGGGGGCAAAACAGACAACCCAGAAAATCCTACTCGACTTCGATCCTTTGCTGTCAACAGATACAAGAGCGGATCTCAGAAACAATCTAAAAATCTGGTCAGCACTTGAACATGTGCGGCCACAGCTTATAGAAATCAACGCCGATACCCGTCTTAAAATGACGAAAGATAAAGCCGGGTTGAAGAATCTAACACTAACAGTCAACGGCGATACGGCAAGTTTTATATTTGATACCGGAGCAAACCTATCGACAGTCACAGAGTCCGTGGCCAAACGTCTTCATATGGATCTTATCCGTGCAGATATTGATGTAGACGCCATTACCGGTGTTTCTATCAAAGCCGATTTGGCCGTTTGTAAACAATTAAAACTTGGTAGCATCAACATTTCAAACGCAATATTCCTGGTTTTCCCAGACAGCGCACTTTGTATCCCGCAAATTGGCTATCAGATCAATGGTATAATAGGCTTCCCTGTTATTGAAGCACTGCAAGAAGTACAGCTTACACAGGACGATTTTTTCATTGTACCCAAGAGACCTACAGTTTCATGGAAAGCATCGAATCTTGCAATAGATGGGTTATCACCGCTTATTGCCATTGATGGAAAGCACTATACTTTTGATACAGGAGCTGAAAAAACAATCCTTTATGCACCATTTTACGAAACCTACAAACAACATATCGAAAAACAGGATATACCGACCAAGGTCGCCATCGGAGGCGCAGGCGGTCAAGTTGAATATGACGGATTTGTTATACAACATACATTCCATATTAGCGATAAACCGATCGCTCTTAAAAATATAAGCCTATTAAAATCGAAGATTAAGAATGAAACCGTGTATGGAAATATAGGACAAGATATTATTCGCCAATTTTCTATAATGATACTAAATTTTAAAGATATGTTTATCCAATTTAATTAACAGAAAGCTAAGCTCGGTTTAGTCTCATCACAATACCCCATAAAAAACCCCTAAAGGTTGGAGAAAACTTTTAGGGTGTTTTTATGGGGTTCTATAGATTTATTGAACAATTAGGCGGAGCAGGCCGTCGCATTAAAGCCCTTCTTTTTGATAATTTCAATGATTTCTTCCTCCGAAACGCCTTCAGCTTTTACAGTCAGAATTTTGTCTGCATTTGTGGTGTCAACATTCCATTCATAGATACCGTCTACACTATCCAGATCAGCGCTTACTTTGGACACGCATCCCCCACAAGTAAGGTTTGTTTTAAATTGGAATTCTTTGCTTTCCATGTTATTTAATTTTAATGTTATTAATCTATTTAATTATCTATACAAATATCCCTTTAATTCGATGGGTTGTACTTACAGTTTTTCTATTTTGTTTTGCAATATTTACCGTTTAAGATGAGGTCTAGACCTCAACCATAGTTAGCTATTTTTTCCAGCGAAGTCGCAAGCTATTACTGACAACACTAACACTACTCAATGCCATTGCAGCTCCAGCTATAATCGGGTTTAAAAGGAAACCATTGAATGGATACAGAATACCTGCAGCGAGGGGAATCCCAATTAAATTATAAATAAACGCCCAGAACAAATTTTGTTTAATCGTCGCGACCGTTTGTTTCGAAAGTCGAATGGCCTGCGGTATCTTCGTCAAATCAGATGAAATAATTGTCATTTTTGCTACATCCATTGCAATATCACTTCCCTTCCCCATTGCAATACTGACATCGGCCGTTGCTAAGGCTGTACTGTCATTAATACCGTCCCCAACCATAGCGACCACCTGCCCTCTTTGCTGCAATTCTTTAACAAAATCAGCTTTGTGCTCTGGCAATACTTCCGCTTTGTAATGCTGAAGACCTGTTTCCGCGGCAATGGCCCTAGCCGTAGCCTCGTTGTCACCAGTCAGCATATATAGCTCAATGCCCATGGCCTGCATCTCCTTGATGGCACGTACAGAAGTTTCCTTAATCCGGTCCGCAATGGCTATTACCGCTAACGCAGTATGACTGTTGGCAAACCATATCACTGTTTTGGATTGATTTTCCCACTGGGTGCCATGTTCCATCAAATCCGTCGGAATTGTAATCCCATTCTCATCCAACAACCTGCGATTACCTACAGAGTACGTTTCGATTCCATTACTGCCTTTAACACCTTTCCCAGTAATACTTTCGATAAAGGATACTGGAGTAGCTTTTACATCTTTAAAATACCCGACTACAGCTTCTGCCAATGGATGCTCTGACTGTTTCTCCAGGCTCAACAAGATACCTTTCAAACTATCCTCATCATTTTTCCAATAAAGGTCAGTGACCACAGGCTTTCCTTCCGTAATGGTGCCGGTTTTATCCAAAACAACTGTATTTACCTTTTTGGCCAGCTCCAGACTTTTCGCATCTTTAATTAAAATACCCTGCTCAGCTCCCTTACCCACTCCAACCATGATTGCTGTGGGAGTTGCTAAACCTAGTGCGCAAGGACAAGCAATAACCAAAACCGTTACTGCCGCCATTAAACCCTGTACCAGATGGTTTTCTCCACCTAAAGTAAACCACAGTAGAAAAGTTAAAATAGCAATACCAATGACAATAGGAACGAATACAGCAGCAATTCGATCGACCAGTTTTTGCACAGGGGCCTTGCTTCCTTGTGCATCCTGTACCATTTTAATGATTTGGGCAAGCATTGTTTCCCGGCCAACTTTTGTAGCTTTGAACTGAAAACTGCCCTTCTGGTTGATCGTCCCTGCAAATACCTGCTCATTGCCCATTTTTAAAACAGGGACCGGCTCTCCGCTTAACATACTTTCGTCAACATAGGAATTTCCGCTGATAACAACCCCATCAACGGCGATCTTCTCCCCTGGTTTCACCAGAATAATATCGCCAGTATTAACGGCTTCTATAGCGACCTGACGCTCTGTTCCATCCGATTGAATGACCATCACCGTCTTAGGCTGCAGGCCCATTAGCTTTTTAATGGCGGATGAGGTGTTACCTTTAGCCTTCTCTTCCAGTAGCTTACCCAATAAAATAAAAGCAATGACGACTGAGGCGGCCTCAAAATACACATGTGCATGCAAGCCACGCTGATGCCAAAATTCAGCAAAGAGCATATTAAACACACTAAAGATGTAGGCTATTCCCGTGCTTAACGCAACAAGCGTATCCATATTGGCCGAACGATGTTTTGCCTGTTTCCACGCGTTGACAAAAAAGTCCTTGCCCAGCCAAAGAACTACTGGCGTGGAAAACAGCCACATAATAGGATTTGCGTACGGCATATCCATAAAGAACATACCTATCACGACCACGGGAAGCGAAAGTATTACTGCCCATCGAGTTTTGATTTTAAGCTTACGGAATTTCTCGGCGTGAATAGCCTCCAACGTTTTCTGCTGAGTAGATTCATCTTCGATTAATAAATCATAGCCACCAGCCTGAACCGCTTTTTGGATTTTTAAATGATCCGTAATATTAGGCAAATACTCCACCGTAAGTTTTCCTGTTGCAAAATTTACAGACGCATTGACAACCCCTTGTTCATATTTCGCCATACTTTCAGCGCTACTGGCGCAGGAGGCACAAGTCATCCCAAGAACTGGAAATGTTTTGGTTAATGTAGAAACACCATAACCAAGATCTTTGATCGTTTTTACACTGCTAACGACGGCTTCACTATCCTTCGGTACGATAGCAGCTCTGTGGTTATTCAATTCCACCCGATAGCTCGCTAGGCCTTTAACTTGGGCTAGTCCTTTTTCGACAATTGATGCACAATGTTCGCTTTCAACATCTTCTAAAGGTAGATAAACCGTATCCTTATAAATATCTGTCGCCATAACTTATTGTTTAATTTTACACAACAAATTTGGCCACAAATAAGATTAAAGTCATTACACAATTAAGGAATTGATTTGTAAAATTTACTCGATAATAAAATACGAAAGGTCAAGCTCAATGGAAAAATCATATGGAGAACTCTTCTTTAGCTTTCAATTTTCTCAACAAAACCATAGATAATGTAATCACCCCGTTCTTCGAGTTTAATCTTTTCCATTCCACTCCAGCCGGATGCACTGGTATCTTCATCGATAAAATTTTGAATTCTGTCAAATGCGACACCGATCTTTGTTTTCCCATCTCCATAGATTTGATATCTCGCAGAGGTCTGCCAGCTTACTTTTTTTCTAAATAACCGTAAACCTTCTCTTTTCAAAAAACCATACATTTCATTAGATAAATTCATATTCTCATTTGTTTTACGCGCCCACACTACTCACCTATTTTTTTGGTAGATGCTTTTTTGGTTTAAGGAATTACCTCAAGCCCTCTCGTTGGTTTATCTATTTAAGCTACATGGCTTTAATGGCTAAAGAAATGGCTTTTTGATGCTAAAATAGACGAATCTAAGATAACGAACCAGATGGAATACTACAATGAAGCTACTGCTGTTTCATCGTACTCAAATGCTATTTCGTCGAATTTTCCAGAAACACACAATAGCACTTCTTTCAATGTCCATGATGATCTGGCAGGCTCTGCAAACAAAGTCTACTACATCGCGAACATAAATAGCAACAGACACTATTTTTTTCGTCGAATAGATTCTTTAGTTCGTCTGATTCATTTTCAATTCTGTCGATATTTTTCGTTGTTCTTTTCCATAGCGAGCACATTTGTTTACAATTTAAACGTATAACTATGGAAAACATTGAAAATTTTTTAGCAGAGGATTTTGTACTGGATGTACAAACTGTCTGCGCGGTAGAACCGATCTCATTTTTTGATTTTGATGATATGGAACTGGTAACTATTAAGACAGTTACATCTTCAAAAGTAATATAAAAGAGGATAACGCTGTGAAGGCGTTCTGGTAGGCGCCTTTACAGCAATCGTCTTCATTGCCTAATAAATAAAAAAAGAATCAAGTATATGACTTCACCCAAGCTTAAATGTATTCTCATTGAGGATGAACCCCTGGCGACAAAAAAAATAGTTGAATACATTCACATGTTTCCAGATCTTCAATTGATTAAGATGGTTGAAGACATTGAAAATCCAGCATTATTTAGCCATGATCTAAAATCTGCAGACATCCTATTCCTCGATCTCATTGTTAGCGGCGGTAATATTAATACACTAGCCGAATTGATCGCTGATATTCCAATCCTGATCATCACCTCCGCCGTGTCACGTTGGCAATATCCAGAATTTATCAAAAACAGGAAGCATTTTGCGCTGCAAAAACCAATTTCGCCCCAGATGTTTCAGTCTTGTATAAAACAAGTCATGCAATACTAGTCCAACTAATTCATGTCATTATTCCACTTATCCGATTATTTTCTTCTGCGCACGCCGCTACTTCCAGCTGCATCTGCCGTTGATCTTTTAACGATAACTGAGCGACATGAAATAGAAGAGAAACTTCGTCATTTGTTTCAAAATGAGCAATTAAAAGAAGCCTTATTTCTGGCAAGCCCGGCCTTCTCGGCGGAAGTTCAAAAATGGCTTGAATACAAGAAAGAAAGCAGCTCAAAAATGATCGCTTCACTACTCAAATATGCGATTAGGATGAGCACCAGAAGTACGCCTTTCGGTTTATTCGCAGGGGTATCTTTTGGGAACATTGCCGTCTCCGAAAAAAAGGTATCGTTAATCAGGTCAAATGCAAATCAAGCTGTTTTAAAACTGGATACCACCATTTTGACAAAAATTATTGAACAGATATCAAAAGACAAAAGAATTTACAGTCAACTCTATTATCGTCTCAATCCCACCTTATACTTAGATGGTAAATATTACAAATATTATCAAAAAGTGACAAATGGGAAGAAAGGACAGCATATCCTGAAACGTATAAGGCTTACTCCAGTTTTGGATCGAGTCATCCAATACTTTGAACACAATAAGAAAACTAGTCATTATCAATCATTAATCGATCTGCTGCAAGGTCTTGGAGCATCGATAACGCATGCGGCCCTATTCGTCAATAACCTCATCAGCCTTGGAATCATATCCTCTGAATTACAGCCCAATGTCATTGGCCGAGGTTATCTGGACAGCCTGATAACGACGCTTGAAAGAGTGGATAAGGAGGGAAATTATTTAAATCCTTTATTAACGATAAGAAAATGGCTTCATAGTTCTCAATCTGTCATTGAGATCCGAACCGCCATCCTTAAATTATTGCAGCCTTTGGCTCCAGACCTCGATATGACCAATTCGTTACAGGGGGACCTTCTCATAGGGATGGACGAAAACAATTTATCAGATACCGCATTAGATCACATAAGAGATCAATTTCAGGATTTACTACCACTTTGCAACCAGGCTAAGTTAACAGATTTTGATCGGTTTAGAGCTGCGTTCTCTGTTAAATATGAAGATAGAATGGTTCCGCTAACGACAGCTCTAGACCCCGATATTGGGATTGGTTACGGACGTCAAGAAGGTGTTTACAATATAACGGATGAAATACTCGGGGAAGTTAACAACATCACCCCGGCGGGCGAAAAAAAATATGGCGACCACCATTATCAAGATCTGGTCATTGAAAAATTTGTAGAAAGTGTAAAAAATCAATTCACCGAAATTCAGCTGACCAGCAAAGATCTAGATCATATCGCTAAACAACGTAAACAAACTGTCAATACGATCCCTTCTTCATGCTATGCCATCGGCAATCTCCTTAGAAGTTCATGTCAGGAAAACTTATTCTTCAATCTGGTTACCATTGGTGGTTCGTCATCAGGAAACTTAATTTCCAGATTTGCACATCTGGATGAAAAATTGAATAACAAGTTGAAGGAATCTGCCGACACAGAGCAACAGCAGTTTCCAAATGCCATACTTGCCGAGATTTGTCATTACCCAGACAATAATGCTGGAAATATCATTTATAGACCTGCGCTGCGAAAAGCAACAATTTGTCTAAGCCCGACAATCGATAAAGAACAAGAGCAAATTGATGTTAATGACTTATACCTGTTCATCAAAGACCAGCGCCTAATCTTGTGGTCCAGGAAATTCAATAAAATGGTTATACCCCGTTTAACTACCGCCCACAATTTTGAACAGGGTATGAATATATATAAGTTTCTCGCAGATTTTCAGTTCCAAAATAATAGGTTGGATCTTTCCTGGAATTGGGGGATTATGAAGGAGCAGCCGAGACTCCCAAGAATAAGCTACAAAAATATTATCTTGTCTAGAGCACAATGGCGAATTCAAAAAATAGCGAAATACCCCAGTACCCCTCAGGCTTTCATAAAAAATATACAAGCGGAGCTAGCAATTCCTGCAATGGTCATCATCAGCAGTGGCGATAATGAATTGTTGATAAATTTAGACAATCCTTTTTGCATAGAAATCGTATTGGATCATATGTGCAAAAGAGAGATCATATTAACCGAATATATCCTGAATGACTATTCATCAGTAGCCTGCGATAAAGATGGACATATTTTTGCCAACGAAATCATTATTCCAATAGAATCACAGCAGGAGACTTTCACAAATGAATCAGCCCCTCAAGAAAGTAACCTAAAAAGATGCTTCCCCTTGGGCAGTGAATGGCTTTACGCCAAGATCTATTGTGGTTTACATGTTGCAGACACCTTGTTAAAGGAAATTTTCCCCCTAATCGTAGCGACACTTAATCAACAAGATGTCCTAAAAAAATGGTTTTTTATACGCTACAACGATCCATCGCCCCACATTCGATTTAGAGTTGAGCTTTCAGATCCAAGCCAGTATTATTTCGTTATATCCACGCTTAATACCCTATTGGAACAGTTTATTAAAGATGGATAGATATCAACGCTATCCTTTGACACTTATACACGGGAGATTGAACGATATACACCATTTTGTATGGAACTTAGTGAGGAGCTATTCTATCAACAGAGCGAAACGGTACTGAAGGTTATCCAACAAAGTACTTCAATCAATGATCGATGGCGCCTGGCTTTCGAAAATATTGAGTCGCTATTAGAAGCTGCAAAATTTACACTGATCGAGAAAAGAGATTTCTGCCTACAGATGAATACCCTTTATCAGCAAGAATTTGATAATAATAAAAACCTTTGGATTCATCTCAACAATAAGTTTAAAGAGAAAAAAGACTGGTTCGAAAAACCTTTAGACAACCCTGAAGAATCGAAAAAGAAACTAAATGCACTTCAATACAGCATATTTAACACCTTACGGAGTCATACCGATCAAGATGAATTCAAGTCAGCCCGAACATCGTTACTATCAAGCTACATTCATATGTTCATTAACCGATTGTTCATGTCCGATCAACGCTTACATGAACTTGCTGTTTACCATTTTATGGTTGGCTATTATAAAATGCAAATTGGGAAACAGAAAAAACGTATAACCTATGAACCCGATAAATTATATAAGTCCCATCTTCGCGAAGAGCTGATTACGATATTGTAAACCAATACCGAGTTCTGTCCCATTTTTCAGAATGACTTTACTTGCCTCAACACCCTTGATCTGTTTGATATTGACAATATAGGATCGATGCATACGAGCAAACATATCCCAAGGCAGTTCTGCTTCCATATCTTTCATGGTCGACAGCAAAGTCTGCATACCTTCTAACGTATAAATTTGAATGTAATCCCCCCAGGCTTTTAGATAGAAAATATCTGCAGGATCTATAAAAATAGTTTTGTTCCGATCCTTTATCTTAATCGCTTTTCTTTCACTCTGTGCCCCTCTTCGAGAAAACAAGATTGCCTTTTGAACTTTTTCAATTGCCTTGATCAATCGCTCTTCCGTCAGGAGTGGCTTTAAGATATAATCGATTACTTCCAATTCAAACCCATCAACAGCATACTCATAATGCCCAGTTATAAAAACAACAAATGGTGGATGAGCAAGTCCTTTGAGAAAGGTAATTCCATCCATTTCAGGCATATCTATATCTGACAAAATGAGATCTACCTCCTGCTGCCTTAAAACGTCAATTGCTTGCAATGGGTTTTCAAATACACCCAATATTTCGATCAGGCCTAATTTGGAAACTAATTTCTCCAGGCGACCTCTCGCAATAGGCTCATCTTCAATAAGGATAGTTTTAATTCTATTCATAAGTACTTCGCAACCCGCTGCTTTGGTGCTACGGTTCTGTTTCCGAATGTAAAGTTACAACAAGATTAACACTAAATACACCCTCATGCGACTTTATTTCCAAATTATGATGATGAGGATAATGAAGTTCCAGTCGCTTTTTTACATTTTCTATCCCTAATCCGCCGATATAATTTTCTGGTTTTGAAAGTTCCCTATATGCATTAGCCACGTGCATATACACCTTGTCATCCTTCACCTTAATGTCTATGGATATCCATCCCGCCGAAGAACTTAGCCGAGGTCCGTGTTTGAATGCATTTTCTACAAACGGAAAAAAGATCAAAGGAACCATCATGCAGCTTTCGTCTTCAGCCGCCAAATTTAGATTGATCTGCACGGTCTCGCTATAGCGTAACTTTTCCAATTCAACATAATCCTTTAGCAATTGAAATTCGCGACTAATTTCTATCCTGGGTTGATTACTTTCATGCAGTAAATACACCATCATACTGCTTAAACGCATCATACTTTCGCCGCCTCTTTCATCATGATCGGATACCAGCACATAGATGCTATAAAGTGTGTTAAGTAAAAAATGTGGATTAATCTGGTATTTTAGAAAAGCAAGTTCCAACTGGACATTGTTCAACTCAAGTGCTGAATTTTTCAATTCGAGTTTCATTTTTGAATTTCGGACAGACATAAACGCCTGTACAATTTTTACGGTCAAAGGCAGGGCCACCAGAAAAATAAAATCCAACAAATAATCGCTAATGGAAGAAAGGCGAAAAGCACCGAAGATTCCTTGACTTAGTATTATTTCAAGATAGCTTGACAGGCGAACATCTGGTGTTAGATATTTCAATGTTAATAGGGCTGCAAAATAACTTAGAAACGACCACCAGGCATAAATAAACAATAACCACAATATACACAACACAAACTTTCCAGGAATAAACCAGCGCGGAATGATGACATACGCTGTTACATAAAATATGGTCAACAAAGAAAATACGTCCTTTACAAACAAAATCCAGGAATTATCAATATCTATCCGCTGATAGGAAATGAATTGCATTCCCAAAACCAAAAACCAAAAACACAAATGAAGAATAATACGTTTTCCCGTATTGTAATTTTGGAAAAACCTGTTCATAGATAGCATACTTTTCGATAATATCAGTCTAATATAATGATATCCTTTAGTCTGTGGTAGTCTGACTTGCTATGCGAGAACGCAAAAAGACATTTCTGCGACAAAAAACAACAACCTATAACGCTAACAATCTGAATATATCTCAATTAAGATATGAACAAACCAAAAAATAGAATTACGCATAAAAGAATAAAATTGTAACAAATATATTGCTTTAAATTTTCAACCATAAATTGTCCATAAAATGAACGATTGATGGGGTTGGCAAAAAATTTATTGCGATCTTCCGTATATTTAATTTTATAGAACCCCCATAAACAACAATTAGATGTCAACTACTTTTATGCAGCTTTGGTTATCGGAGAATACCTTAAATTTGAAACAAAATGAGTTACAAACATATCTTTAAAGCGTCCTTGGCTTGGAATCATCCTGAACAGCCTAGTGCTGTAGGTTCAAAAATTTATACAAAAAGCCATCACATCGCGATCGAGGGGAAAGCTGACCTGCAAGTTTCCGCAGCAAAAGCATTCAAGGGTGACCCTGCATTGTACAATCCGGAAGATTTGCTGCTGAGCAGCCTGATTTCTTGCCACATGATGTCCTATTTATACGTCTGCTCGAAAAATAGCATCGAGATTTTATCCTATAAGGACAATGCTATCGCTACCCTGGAAACGGATGGAGATGGAAGTGGTCGTTTTACAGAAGTTATATTACACCCCGAGGTTCTCATCACAGATGAATCCCAGATAGAACTTGCTTTATCCTTACATACCCAAGCAAATAAACTGTGTTTTATTGCGAATTCATGTAATTTCACGGTGCTGCACCATCCCAAATGTCAAGCGATTTAACCAGAAATGGGCACGCTATCGAAAGAAAAAAGCTCCCTCTTTTCGATTTGTTAACGCTATCGAAAATGCGACACTCACCACAAATTAGTAATTAAATAACAAACAAGTTTTTAAGGATTTCATTACTTTTGAATCATGATGGAAAATTCCAAGAAAAAAGCAGCAATCGGATTCATATTTATTACACTACTAATCGATATTACGGGTTGGGGAATCATTATTCCTGTCGTCCCTAAACTTATCGAGGAATTGATTCATAGCGATGTCAGTGAAGCGGCAAAATATGGTGGTTGGCTCGGCTTTGCCTATGCTTTCACGCAATTCATCTGTTCTCCCGTCGTTGGTAACCTCAGCGATAAATATGGCAGAAGGCCAATTATATTGATCTCACTTTTTGGCTTTGCGGTAGACTACATCTTTCTTGCCCTCGCACCAACTATAGGTTGGCTATTCTTAGGACGCGTTATCGCCGGATTGACAGGTGCTAGTTTTACAACGGCAAGTGCTTATATCGCCGATATATCTACGGATGAAGATCGGGCAAAGAACTTTGGCTTGATAGGCGCTGCATTTGGTCTAGGCTTTATCATCGGCCCAGTTATTGGCGGTCTGCTCGGTCACTATGGTGCCAGGGTTCCCTTTTATGCGGCCGCAGGACTGTGTATGCTAAACTTTCTATATGGCTATTTTATCTTACCTGAGAGCTTAGATAAAGAAAAACGTAGAGCTTTTGAATGGAAACGCGCAAATCCAATTGGATCTTTTAAGTTTCTTGGAAAACATCCAGAAATATCCGGATTAATCGTTGCCTTAATTTTAATATATATCGCAGGCCACGCAGTTCAAAGTAACTGGAACTTCTTCACCATGTATAAATTCGACTGGACAGAAAGAATGGTGGGTATCTCATTAGGTGTTATTGGATTATTGATTGGATTGGTTCAGGGCGTTTTAATTCGATGGACAACGCCCAAACTTGGTGAACAAAAAAGCATTTTCTATGGATTGACCCTGTATGCTATTGGACTACTGTTATTCTCGTTTGCAAGCGAAGGATGGATGATGTTCGTCTTCCTTATCCCCTATTGCTTGGGTGGTATTTGTGGACCAGCTCTTCAGTCTGTTATTACAAAAAATGTTCCTTCAAACGAACAGGGTGAACTTCAAGGTGCACTAACAAGCTTAATGAGTGCAACATCGATTATTGGTCCACCAATGATGACAAACCTATTTTATTATTTCACCCATGACAAAGCACCATTTAAATTTTCTGGCGCGCCGTTTTTCTTAGCATTTATCCTGATGACGATTAGTGTGATCATTGTCTATAATGCTTCTCGCAAAAAGAGAAATCAGCAAATAAATCTTTAAACCTGATTGATCAGTCTGCACTATTTTCATCTATCTTACTCTAAAACTCAACTGGCCTATNNATAGGCCAGTTGAGTTTTAGAGCTTTGACTTTAAACGGCTCAATGTCTCCTGTGAAATATTCAGATAGGAAGCAACTATTCTATTGGATAGCCTTCTGACAACCATTGGATTTTCATCCAACAATAAACGATATTTTTCAAGGGCATCTTGCATTAAAAATGACATCAGACGCTTTGTATTTGTTACATAGGCAATTTCCAAATAGAGACGGTAGAACTTCTCCCACTGTGGAATAAGGTCCAACAAATGATAAAAATCCTTATGACTTATATAGTAGATTTCAGTAGGTTCCAAAGCCTGAATGAATTCTTCGGACTCTTCTCCTGTAATAAAACTGACTAATGCGGTTGCAAACTGATTCTCAAAGGCAAAGTAGCGTGTTGCTTCTTGTCCAGACTCATTAATAAAAAAAATACGTAAACACCCCTTGGTCACGAAAAATGAGCGTTGGCTTATTTCACCATTGGCCAACAAAAACTCATTTTTCTTTAGCTTTAAAGGCTTAAAATATGAGCGTATTAGATGTAATTCATCTTCTGTTACCGTAATTTTACTCGTGATATAGGATATCAATAGCTCATCCATTTTAATTGCTGTTCTAAATTAATTTCCAGCAAAACTAATAAAATTGGATTAACAGTAACTAATTCAAGAACTAGATCGGCTCATTTAAATTCATAAGTTCACTTTCTGCATGCCCCACTCTCCAGTATGCGCAGGCATATAGGTCTTGTGAAGTTCTCCCTTTTTCCTCCCGAAAGTAATGACGTAATTCTTTCACAATGGCATACTCCGCAGCAATAAAGATATAACTCGTTTGATCATCCGCCCTAAAGTCGGCTTTCTTAACATATTCAGCGAGATTACTCCCTTGTTCTGGTGTCTGATTATAACACCATTGTATGAGTGCACTGCAGGCTGAGGACAATACAAGCTCGTCTTCTTTTGCCGGAATCTCAATAATTACTTTTGCTCTAGCCGTCGCTGGAAGCTCTTCTAATATTGCAGCAATAACCGGTAAAGCTGTTGTGTCTCCAACCAGCAGGTAACAGTCTACCTGGGGAACCAATTTTCTTTTGCTCTCCTTCATGCCAATTTCCAATTGATCGCCCTTTTCCGCCTTGATTGCCCAAGCAGATGCAGGACCGCTATCACCATGAACAACAAAATCGATATGCAATTCTCTGTTAGAAAGATCTATTTTACGATTGGTGTAAGTTCTGACGACTACTTCTTGCGCATTGTGCTGCAACGGAACGAAAAGCTTGTTATTTGAACCCGAACTGACTTCGGCCAATAACCCGAGCTGCTCATCGGTTAAATCAAATATTACCCGGATAAGATGTGGTGTAAGGTGCTCTTTTCGGCCAACGCGGAATAACGATCTTATTTTTTTAGTGTTTGTCTGATTCATATACTGTTTTTCGATGATTACTATTTAGCTTTCTATAGGTAACAATATCCTCAATAGATAATACGGTAAGATTATGTTTCAGTCCGAATGCTGAGACCTCATTCAAACGCGCCATTGTCCCATCCTCATTCATCAATTCACATAAGACAGCCATCGGTTCTAAACCCGCCATAAGCATCAAATCGATACTGCCTTCTGTATGACCATCGCGACCCAATACTCCGTTCGCGTGCGCCCGCAAGGGAAAGATATGACCTGGGCGAACAAGGTCCCCCGGTTTGGCATCCTGCGCACAGGCCGCTCTTATTGTGGCAATTCGATCGGAAGCCGAGAGCCCCGTAGTTGCCCCTATCTTTGCATCGATAGATACTGTAAATGGCGTTTGGTAAGGACTTGAATTAGCTGACACCATATAAGGTAAGTCTAATTCATTCGCTTTCTCATGGGTGAGACAAAGACAGACAACACCACTACAATACCGGATCATTTGTACCATATCCGGTATGCTCATGTTTTGGGCAGAGAAAATAAGATCCCCCTCATTCTCTCGATCTTCATTATCGATAAGAAGAACCCCTTTACCGGCCTGTAAATCCTTTAATGCCTTTTCTACTCTTGCTATGGGATCATCCCCAAACATTGTTAACAAATTTTTCATATCATTCTATATTATCCTGCCTCTTTCCGAATAACTGAGGCTGGCTTATTTGATGACAAAGATCTATCCATGAAAAACAATAAACATTGACTTAAGTCAAAAACAGCAAACACCTACAATTTCATTTCTTGATAAATATTTGCTGTCCATAAATCAAGTTCAAATTCCTTTTTCCTAACATCTTCCAAGGGATAAATCCCCTTTTGATAGCTTCTCACAAGTTCTTTTCGCTGCACTTGAATCATAGATAGTTCGATGTCAAAATAGCATGCTCGCCACTCATCCCTACAGATAATGTCTTTGATAGATCTCTTCATTTAGGTTCTTCCCTTTGATTTTGCAACTTTACTTGCATCTTTTGTACGACTTCTTGCACTAATGGTCTGTCGATTTCCAGACTTTCCAAATAGCTTAACGAACGCTCAATCAATAAATCGTTTAGTTCTTTCCCCTTATCCTGTTTGTTCGGCTTGGGAGTAATACGCTTAATAAGTTGAGGCAAACTAATTCCTTGAATAACTAACGTGAAAATAATGACAACAAAGGAAAGAAAGAGAACGGTATTTCGCTGTGCAATGAGCGAACCATTGTTTGCATATAAAGGCAATGCAAATGCGGTAGCAAGTGAAACAACCCCGCGCATACCCGACCAAGACAAAATAATATACTCCTTTCGAAATCGCCATTGAAAAGCTGCATCCTCTTTATCTTCCCGACAAGAAAACAGCGGAAAAAAGTAGGTCACAATTAAGCGTATCAGAATTAACAGACAGAAGATCAAGAAGCCGTACAAAGTCAGAACGATTATTTCTGAACGAGGTATTGCTTCAACAATGTGGGGAAGCTGCATGCCTAAAATCAAAAAAACGAGTCCATTTAGAATAAAGATAATGACATCCCAAAAATGGCTCATCTGTAAACGGCTTGCTGAGCTAAATAAGGAAAAGGAATTCCAGGAGATATACATACCTAAACTGACGACAGCCAGGACCCCTGAAGCGGCTAAATGTTCAGCAAGGCTATATGTCGCAAATGGTAACAACAACACAGCAAAGGTTTCGACATTACTATTGCCATGGAGAAAGCGATGTAATTTTACAAACCCATAACCGATCGACAAACCTATTGCCACTCCACTTATTCCCATTATCACAAACTGTAATCCAGCATTCCAAAATGAAAAACCACCACTTACCAATGCTATAATCGCACACTTAAATGCAATTAATGCGGATGCATCATTAAGCAGACTTTCCCCCTCAAGAAGCGTGATTAATTTTCTCGATAGGGGAAGATCCTTCGCAATGCTCGTCGCTGCTATCGCGTCCGGTGGCGAAATAATTGCCCCTAACGCAAAGGAAATCGCCCAGTTAAATCCTGGAATGATCGAATGAACAACAACTGCAATAACAGTCGTTGTAATCAATACCAGTCCGACTGCCAATAAAGAAATCTTAGAAAATTGCCGTTTGAAATCCGGAATAGATGTATTCCAAGCTGCATCAAACAAAATTGGCGGCAAAACTATATTAAAAATTATATCGGGATTAATCGCCAATACCGGAAAGCACTGTGCCAAACTCAATATAAGTCCCACGATAACCAATAAAATGGGGAGTGCTAGTTTTAAACGGCTCCTAACTGATGTGATCACAATTAAAATAATAGAAATCCAAATAATATGCTCGAGTTCTGTCATTTGATAAAAAATTTAAGTCCCAAAACTAATCGCCTCGCAACTGAAAAACCATGACTTAAGTCAAAAAACAGCAACACAATAGCTAATCCAGTACATAATTATCGAACTTCTGGATCAATTTAGGTTAATCAAACTTCAATTCTTCAATTCATGGATCGAATTCTTCAATTCCTCCATTACTGATCGCTGTAAATTTGCAGCCAAGGAAATAAAATTCAAAATGATACATACAACAGACATAACAAATCAAAACATAGAGTTTCACGTAGACTCAAAGCGGCATACACCTGTACTTACGAAGCCCCTTTTATGGCTTATTACCTTGACAACGGGAATAGTGGTCGGCAACAACTATTATAATCAGCCGCTTTTGGGATTGATGGCAAAAGACTTTCACGTTAGTGAAGCTGCAATTAGCATGATTGCTATGCTCACACAGATCGGTTTTGCAACCGGGCTGCTCTTTATCGTCCCTTTGGGAGATATGATAAAAAGAAAGAAATTAATATTAACCATATTTCTGCTGATCGTAGTCTCCTTATTGGCTATGGTCTTAGCTCCCACCCTCGAGTTGCTCTATATCGCAAGCTTTATGGTTGGATTCAGCTCTGTCGTTCCTCAAATGCTCGTTCCCCTCACGGCCGAACTAGCTGCTCTCGAAAAACGCAATTCATCAATCGGAATGGTCATGAGTGGCTTACTATTGGGTATTCTGCTTTCCCGTGTCGCAGCTGGATTTATTGGCGATATCTGGGGATGGCAAGCAATCTATTATATAGCTATAGCATTAATGGTTTTATTCATGTTATTATTAGCTTTCGCACTACCTGATGTAAAGCCGACATTTCAAGGTACTTATCTCCAATTAATGCACTCCTTGGTCCATCTGACAAAAACTCAACCGGTATTACGGCTATCTGCACTCAGAGGGGCTTTAGGCTTTGCTGGATTCAGTGCTTTTTGGATTACATTAGTATTTCATTTACAGGAAGCTCCTTTCTACGCAGGCTCTGCCGTAGCGGGATCCTTCGGATTAATAGGGGCTGTTGGCGCGCTGGCAGCATCAGTGGTCGGCCGGATGGCAACGCGTGTTTCTACGTATACCATTATTCTTGGTTCCATATTTATCCTGCTATTGAGCTGGATTTTATTCTACATCGGAGGGAATAGCTATATCGGATTAATAACAGGTGTAATCTTAATCGACCTGGGTTTACAATCCATGCATATCAGCAATCAATCTGCTTTTTTTGCCTTAAATCTAGGGGCAACCAACCGACTAAATACAGTCTATATGTTTAGTTACTTTGCCGGTGGATCATTGGGTAGTTACTTGGCTTCCCTGGCTTGGAAATACTTTCAATGGAATGGCGTGGTATTGACCGGCTTTTGTTGTACACTACTGGTCCTCATCGTGCATGTCGGCTATGATAGACGACCAAAAAACTTTTCTTAGTCGTTGAGCACGACAATCCAAAGAAATGCAAGTTAACGGACAATCTTTTCTATTTTGATTTCCATACATGGCCTACATATTAAGGATATAAGCCATGTATGGAAATTTATTTCATTTATTCAAGTACGCCAAACTTGCCAGCTTGAAAATCTTCAAAGGCTTGGTAAATCTCCGCCTGTGTATTCATTACAAATGGGCCATAACTCACGATAGGTTCATCAATGGGTTCACCACTTAACACAAGTAAAACTGCATTCTTATTTGCCCTTATCGAAATCTCTTCACCATCATGACCAAATAAGACAAAGCTATGCTCCTTAGCAAGTTCACCGTTGACTACAACCTCGCCATTCACAACGAGCATCGCTGTATTATGATTTTGTGGAACCAAAAAGTTCGTTTCATGCTGTTCTTCCAATTTGATGTCAAATAGATTGACAGGGGTATAGGTGCTCGCTGGTCCAACCATATCCTGAAATTTCCCCGCGATGACATTGACTACCCCTGCCGCATCTGGCATCACGACTTTCCCCATCTGATCGGCAGTAATTGCCTGATAGTGCGCCGCTGTTGATTTATCTTTCGCTGGTAAATTAACCCAGAGCTGAACCATTTCAAATAATCCGCCTTTCTTTGAAAATTCCTCTTCATGGTACTCTTTATGCAATATGCCAGCGCCGGCAGTCATCCATTGTACATCACCCGGACGAATAACACCGCTATTCCCCGAACTGTCATGATGGGCTACACTACCTTTGTAGGCGATAGTCACGGTTTCAAATCCTTTATGCGGATGTACATCCACGCCTCTAATATGATCCGAAGGTCCAAAATCAAATGCTGCATTGAAATCCAGTAAAAGAAATGGACTCATCCTCTTTTGGGAAATCCCATTCCTTGGTATCATATTAAATACACGAAATCCATCTCCTACCATGCCAGGTCGAGCTGGACGTTGGAAAATTCTTTCAATTGATTTTTTCATGTTATAATCTCCTTTTTTATCGTTCTTGATGAATTTAAGTTGAAGCCTAAATGATCACTTCATTTTAAATTGCTATCTCAAAGGTACGACAAGAAGAAGTCTGCTTCCAACAACCTAGATTAAGGCGTAAACTTAACCTAGATTAAGTTTATAAGAAAGATACCGCTAAAACTAGGAATTCCCACATTTTCTGGATGCCACAGAAATGTGTAACTTAAATAAAAATCATAGACCAAGTATATTTATGCACGTAAACAATACCACCGCATTAACAAAATTCTATCGTCACCTTTGGTCACGTCCAATGCTATTACTCCTGCTATTCATCTTTTCATACCTCGTAGCACATGCGCAAGCCAATAGTAAGGCTAAAGTGAAACCAAACTGGAATGAGATCCTTGAGGAACAACTATTTCCAGGCAAAAAGCTCCAAGATTCAACCTTCCATTTTCAGGGCAAATATGAAGAAAAATTTATCACAACAGCAGATCATGTTAAACTCCATGGGATCTTGTTTAAGGCAGACAAGAGCAAAGGACTAATTTTCTATTTGCATGGCAGTAATGGGGCGGTAGACACTTGGGGTAAAATTGCGAATATCTATACTGATAACGGCTATGATCTTTTTATGTTAGACTACCGAGGTTACGGAAAAAGTGAAGGTAAAGTAACCAATGAAGAACTACTTTATAGTGATCTGCAAATAGTCTATGATAACCTGAAACAACATTATCCGGAAGATCATATCATCATAATTGGTCAATCGATGGGTACAGCACTGGCTTCAACTATTGCTTCGCATAACGCCCCAAAAATACTTATTCTTCAGGCACCTTACTATAGTTTTGAAGATTGGACGCAACATATCGCTCCTGAGCTCGATACAAGCGGGCTCCCCTTTCATTTCGACAATGCTTCGGCATTACAAAAAGTAAAATGTAGAACGATCATCTTCCACGGAGACCAGGATAAAGCCGTCTATTTTGACTCTTCCATTAAACTGAGTAGATTCTTTAAAAAACAGGATAAATTGATTCGGTTGGCAAAGGAGGGACATAATGATTTTTCTAAAAATAAAGACTATCTGCATGCGATTGCCAAGCTATTGCGATAGTCTCATTTTATACCAAAAATACACTATGCCCCTTCCCGAATTTTATACATTAAATTCGGGATAAGGAAAACCCTTTCCTTTTTCACAGAAAAATTTTAAACTCCTGAAAAATAGTGCCCAATCAAAACTACAGGAAG
This sequence comes from Sphingobacterium sp. UBA5639, assembly GCF_002421245.1. Lineage (NCBI taxonomy): Bacteria > Pseudomonadati > Bacteroidota > Sphingobacteriia > Sphingobacteriales > Sphingobacteriaceae > Sphingobacterium > Sphingobacterium sp. UBA5639. The sequence goes on along the minus strand of NZ_DIJR01000024.1, from coordinate 184,008 downwards.
CGAATTCCGCACTATAATTTGTCCAGCCATCATGGTGAAACAGCAGCATACATCCCTTTTGCTGAGGTTCAAGTTCAAAGGTCAGTGTCGTTCCAATCCATTCCTCAAATGCCTTGACACAGCGCCACTCGACCCTGGAATAAGGCTTCAGCGAAATAACTTCCATATTTTTAAAATAGCTGGGACCAAATCCAAAGCGCAGGATCGCACCAATCTCTGGCTTTGCCTTCGTATCTGGTGTCCACCAGCCTGCTAGTCCTTCCGCCGTTGTAAGCGCCTTGTAAACAGTCTCTACCGGAGTTTCAATTAACAATCTATGGTAGATACTTTTTGTCCCAGGATCATGTGGTATGCGATTCTCTTCCATAGCGTCCAGCGCTATTTCCTCCTTTGGAGTAGGCTGTCCCATCCCCGTTAAAATCAATTGTCTTAGGCTGTCCGCTATGTAATATGTCCAGGCATCATGACATACCTTATAACATTCCATCTGGGAATTAAGCCCACGATGGGTGAAATGTAATGTAGTTGTACCTACATCTTCAACAATATCGAAGATAATGGAACTATTAGTCCATTCCCGTTCATCCTGGGTAAATTTAAAATAGTTTTCGAGGACCCGCCAGACTACTTTACGATCTGTTTCCATCGTTTCTATTCGTATTCGACAACGATGTACATCCTGATAATGATATATAAACTCATCATGCAAAGCAGCAGTTAGCCCTTCAATATTTTGAGACCACCATCCACGGACATTATTGATTGCTTCAAATACGCGTTGAGCACCTGCATCAACGGTAATACTCATTTTAAAATCTTCCTTTTTCATCATTCTTCGTATTTTTAACCATTAACTCATACTTCTTATCTTCCTATAACTCAATCGAATCAAATATGTAAATCTGAACATCATCATCATGAGGCGCCAAGATTCTTCGGTCAACTTATATATTGCGATCATTTGTACCATCCTGTCGTATTAATTTAAATTTATAGATCAAATATAGTGGAGTTCAAAACACAAAAAGGGGTGTAAAATAGACATTCTCAGCGGTTGATTTAGACAAGTCGTTTCGGTATATTTGAATAGTATCAAATAAGCGTACTATCGTTTATTCAATCTTATAAACTTTCAACATGAAACACCTAACGATCTTAGTTCCAAACAGTCAGACAGGCCCTAATACCATATCGTGCATTATTGGAACATACCATGTATTCACCGAAGCGAACCGCTATTACGATCAACTGAACAGGGAGCCTATATTTATTATAGAATTAGCAGGAGTTTCTAAACAGAGTAACTTTGTCAATGGATTATTAACGGTCATGCCACAGAAAGATATCACTGCAATTCAAAAAACAGACCTCATTATTGTACCCGCTGTCATTTCCAATTTTACTGCAATAGAAGCTGGGAATAGCGTTCTTTCAGAATGGATATTACACCATCATGCCAAAGGAGCAAATGTTGCAAGCATGTGTACCGGTGCATATCTGCTCGCATCCACGGGACTTTTAGATACCAAAAGCTGCTCTATCCATTGGAAATCAGCAGCAAACTTCCATAAGCTCTTCCCCAAAGTCAACTTAAAAACAGAACAAATTATTACCGATGAGCAGGGAATCTATACCAATGGTGGCGGTTATTCCTTCCTCAACCTCCTCCTTTACCTGGTTGAAAAGTTTTACGACAGACAGACAGCGATTTATTGCTCCAAAATATTTCAAATTGATATTGCCAGACAAACGCAATCCGATTTTATGATCTTTAATGGTCAAAAGTCACATGGCGATGAAATGGTCATGCGTGCACAGGACTATCTCGAGAATAACTTCTCAGAAAAAATCTCCATGGAGAAGTTATCTGAAAAATTCACCGTCGGACGCCGGAATTTCGACCGTAGATTTATTAAAGCGACAGGTAATACACCTGTGGAATATCTTCAACGGATAAAAGTGGAATCGGCAAAAAAGGAATTGGAAAGCTCGCGGAAAACGGTAAATGAAGTAATGTACGCTATTGGGTATACTGACGTAAAGGCTTTCCGTGAAATATTCCGTCGGTTTACGGGACTATCCCCCCTTGAATATAAAAACAAGTACAATAAAACCGCAATAAAATAGAGGCTACATGAATTTTGATCCTATTCAGTTTTCCGATCTTCCCATAATTACAACGCTAAGTCCGGAAGGATGGGGCAATATCACGATCAAAATACAACACTATATAGAAAGCCCTTTTTGTTTTCCCATAAAACTCCTGGTCGATCAGAAAATTGTCGCCATAGGTACGACCATTATCCATAGTAACGTAGCCTGGTTGGGACATATTATCGTTGCTGCCGATGAAAGAGGAAAAGGCTATGGGAAACACATCACCCAAGAACTTATTCATATAGCAAATAGCAAAAAATGCAAGAGCATCCAACTCATTGCAACGGATATGGGCGCTCCAGTTTACACAAAACTCGGCTTTAAGGAATCTTCTTCCTATCTTTTCTTTGATGATATACAGATCACTCAGCTTGAAGAACCGGACCACAGCATACAGCACTATCAATCCCGTTATAGCGAGCAACTTTTGGCACTCGACCAGAAAACTGCTGCCGAAAATAGACGGTTCGAAATAGAACCACATTTCACGGCTGGCTTTGTCTATGTGGAAAACAAAACTGTCCGCGGCTATTACCTTCCCACTTTGGGAGAAGGTCTTATTGTCGCCAATAAACAATCCGCCGGAATGGCTTTGTTAAAACTCTATTTAAGGCAAAATTCCAAAATTGTACTACCTCAAGAGAATACAACCACAGTTTCCTTCCTATTGAACCAAGGAAATCCTATAAAACGCCGGGCCAAGCGCATGTACCTGGGTGAAAATATCGATGTTCAATTTAAGTCTATCTTCAATAGAATTGGTGGAAATATTGGTTAACATCAATCCTATTCGCTATTTTTTTAGGACCGACAACAAATTTCAAGACGACATGAAGGATTATGAAAGTTGACCAACGGCATCCTCAAGAACTTCTTTGTTATCCATAGTCGGCTGCTTTTTGCTTCGTTGGATGTAACATAAAGAAATGACTATCCCTAATGCCGCCATTACCGCACCAACCAAAGCTGGAGAAGTGTAACCATAGCCTTGATTAATAGGCACACCACCTAAAAAAGCACCCAACGCATTCGCAATATTAAAACATGCAGGCCCCAGAGAAGCAACCAACATTTCAGCATCACTCTTTACCGAATTAAGCAATAATAGGGTTAACGAAGGTACAAGCGCAAAAGTAGTGACTCCGGTTAAAAAAGTCATCACCAAGGATATCCCAACGTTGTCGGACAGGCCATAAATAGCCAGCATACATAAAATCTGAACCACCAATACGGCTACGACCACCTTTGTTGGCGAAAAAGTATCCGTCAACTTCCCGCCGATCAAATTCCCCACAAACATACCCAATCCAGCCAACACCATAATATACGGCAGGTATTTATCAGCAATCCCAGACACTTCAGTCATCAGCGGAGCAATATAACTTATCCAGGCAAACAACGCCCCTGGGGCCACTGAAAATAATAAAACCATAAACCAGACATTCACATTGCGAAAAATGCCAAAGTCCTTCCAGGGATTATTTTTAGGTGCTGCTTTCATTTTAGGCATCCACAACTTTAAGGCTAACATGGTCAAAATACCGACGACAACAATCAATAAGAAAGTATAACGCCATGAAAAATGATGCCCTATATAGGTACCCAATGGAACCCCAAATAAATTGGCAATGGTCAATCCCGAATACATCGTCGCTACCGCCTGCGCTTCTTTCCCAGGATCGTCCAATCGACTAGCAATGACAGACCCTACTCCGAAGAAAGCACCATGCGGCAATCCTGAAATAAAACGCGACACCAGCAAAAGACCGTAATCTGGAGCAATCACAGATAATCCATTAAACAGAGTAAATAATCCCATGAGGGTAATCAGGGTTTTAAGGGGCGACAACCGATTCATAGCAACTACCAATAGTGGAGCACCAATAACAACACCCAAAGCATAAGCGGTAATGAGATAACCAGCTTCCGGAATTGAAACTTGCAGGCTTTGGGCAACGTCCGGTAACATCCCCATCATACTAAATTCGGTAATACCTATCCCTAATCCCCCTAGTGCAAGTGCTAATAAACTCTTCTTCATATATAAGTAAAATTATCAATACTGCAAATTTCTATCAGAATAATAAAATAAACAAATCATTTAAATAGTAAAAGGTATCATTAAACTAATAGCATCATCTTTGTCTCAATGAAAACAGCTATATTAGCTTGTGGTAAAAACGATCGTCGCAACACATACAAACCTTAACCATGAAATTGCATCATTATATTCTTACATTCACCTTGTACGCATGTGTACCTTTTTGGGCATTGGCACAAAAAGAGCAGACAAAAAAGAATCCAAATATTGTATATATCATGAGTGATGACCATGGTTATCAAGCGATCAGCGCTTATGGTTACGGATTAAATGAAACACCCAATATTGACAGATTAGCAAAGGAAGGTGCCATTTTCACACGTGCGACCGTGACAAATTCATTATGTGCGCCCAGTCGGGCTGTACTTTTAACGGGAAAGCACAGTTATATGAACGGGAAAATTGATAATGAGGCAAAATTCGACTGGAATCAGGACAACTTTGCCAAGATTCTTCAAAAAAATGGGTACCAAACAGCATTAATTGGTAAAATCCACATGGATGGGTTGCCACAGGGATTCAACTACTCCGCGGTACTTATCGACCAGGGCGAGTATTATAATCCTAACTTCATTATCAATGGTGTGAAACAACAAATGCCAGGCTATGTATCGGATCTCACCACCGATATGACCTTAGATTGGATCGCTAAAAGAGATACTAGTAAACCATTCTGTGTGCTTTATCATCAAAAAGCGCCACACCGAGAATGGCTACCTGCTTTACGGCATATTCAACAATATACATCAAAAACCTATAAAGAACCGGACAATCTATTCGACACCTACGAAGGAAGAGGAACCGCCGCAAAAACCGCGGAAATGAATATCCTTAAACACATGAACTGGGCTGGCGACAATAAGATACCGCCTACGCTAATGGATGAATTGGGACTAAAAGAATATCTATCTTGGGATAAAGCTGCCTTTAATGGAAACTTAGGAAGAATGACCGCAGCACAACGTGCAACATGGGATTCAATATACAACCCAATTATGGCAGATTTTAAGATAAAATATCCCAGCATGTCCAAAGAAGACCTGATGCGCTGGCGATATCAACGCTATATGCAAGATTACCTGGGTACCGTTGCAGCGGTAGACGATGGTGTTGGACGCCTATTGGAATTTCTGAAAGATAATAGACTTGACGAAAATACCATTGTCATTTATACCTCAGACCAAGGATTCAATCTAGGTGAACATGGTTGGTTTGATAAACGTTTTATGTATGAGGAATCGCTTCGAACTCCCTTATTGATCCGCTATCCAGCAGAAATTAAAGCTGGCCAATCCTCAAAAGCACTTGTCCAGAATCTCGATTTTGCCCCAACAATCCTAGATTATGCAGGACTTGCAATCCCGAAAGATATGCAGGGAAAATCTTTTCGTGGCCTACTCAATGGAAAAGAAAAGCAATGGCGCGATGCCGTATATTACACCTATTATGAGTATCCTTCCATTCACATGGTAAAACGACATTATGGAATTCGTACCGAAAGGTACAAACTGATCCATTTCTATTATGACAAAGATGAGTGGGAATTATACGATCTAGAAAAAGATCCACAGGAAATGCAGAATGTATACCATGTACAAGGATACCACAACGTACGTGAAGAAATGCATCATAAACTGGACGAAGCGCGAGCCTACTATAAAGATTCCGATGAGAACGACAAAAAGTTTTTACCAAAGGTGAAACATTGATTTACTGGTGTATCAAGCCAGTAAATCAGTGTTGATAAAAATTTAAACAGGGTTGAGTTTGAAATAGCGTCTCAAAATACGTCTAACATCTCTGTTCTCGGCCTTGAAGACGATGGCTTCTCGCTTTTTCTTTTCGCTAGAAACACGCTTATTGCAGTAGCCAAATCCTTTATACCGACCGTCCAACAAGTAAACAAGGCCCTTTTCATTGGGATTACGCCCTAAAAATTCCAAAAATATTTCGCCCAGCGGAAGCTCCGAAGAGACGACAAATTCCTGCACTCTTCGATTATAGTCTTCTGGAAGCTCCTGCGCAATACAAGCCCCCTTGCAGGTCTTCAACATATACTGAAAACAATGTTTCGTATACGTCTGTAACTTGTTTATTTTTTGACACAGCTGATAAGCTTCCACGATATGAAATAATTGCTCCCGCCCCTCCTGGTAACTCGAAAAAGTCATTAACTCTTCACGTTCGGGATCAAGTGTCTCAACCTGCAAGACTTGATAACCTGACGGATTCACAGCCAGATAAAGGCCAAATCCATAGTAAGTTCGACGCTGCGCTCGATTGTAATAGGGTTGGTGTTTTTTGATCAGGTCAGATTCATACAATAACGCAAGTAATTCATGACCGGTCAGTTCAAATCCAACTCTACAGGCTGCTCCTTGGATTTTACGTTCCTTAAAATCTGTACTTCTAAAATGCTGCAATAACCTATTTCTAATATCGATACTCTTGCCCACATAAATTAGCGCATCATGCTTATCATAAATATAATATACGCCGACTGCTGAAGGTACTCCTTCAAGCAATCCGGCAATTTGCTCTTTCGTCATTACATAAAAATCACGCCCAAATATACTAATATATTTAGTGTTTTAGATGATGGCTAAAAAAAATAGGCATACACCCACCCTTCATTTCATCCAATGAAAAGGGCGGGTGCAACTTGATGCTAAATGTCAAAATTTCATTTTCTGAATTCTTATGGCATTCAATATCGCAATCAACGATACGCCAACATCGGCAAAGACTGCCTCCCACATCGTTGCCAATCCCCCAGCGCCAAGAATCAACACGATCCCCTTAACTATGAAGGCAAGGCCTATATTCTGATAAACGACTTTTTTCGTCTCTTTTCCAATGCGAATCGCCATTGGAATTTTCGAAGGTTTATCATCTTGTATCACGACATCTGCCGTCTCGATCGTCGCATCACTGCCCAGTCCCCCCATCGCTATTCCAACATCGCTCAGTGCGACAACCGGAGCATCATTAACGCCATCCCCCACAAAAGCAACAGATTCGTTTAGTCCCTTTATTTCCTTGACTTTATTCACTTTATCTTCCGGCAGCAGATCGCCATAGGCCTGATCTATTCCAAGTTCCTTGGCAACATAGGCGACAACAGTCGTCTTGTCCCCGCTCAGCATTGTGGCTTTTACACCGAGTTTATGCAGTAGCTGTATGGTAAGCGCAGCATCCGCTTTTATGCTATCAGCAATGGTCATGAATCCTACAAATTTACCATCCAAAGCGATCGCGATGGTCGTATATACGATACTATTGGGATCGATATCATAGACTACATTAAATTTGTCCAGCAATTTAAAGTTGCCCACCAGCAACACTTTGCCATCAGCCATAGCTTTTAGTCCATGTCCAGGGATTTCTTCTATGGTATTGAGATCGACAGACTCATCGATCGGACCGACATATTCTCTAATCGCTGTTGCAACTGGATGGCTACTGTGGCTCTCTATTTTATTGACGAGCTTTAAAATCCTTGCTTCGTCGTAACCGGCCTGTAGCTTAATTTCCTGCACTTTAAAAACGCCGGCAGTCATTGTTCCGGTTTTATCCATCACGACATGGCGGATAGCTGCCATCGCATCCAAAAAATTACTGCCTTTAAAAAGTATACCATTTCTACTTGCAGCACCAATTCCACCAAAATACCCCAAAGGAATTGAAATGACGAGTGCACAGGGGCAAGAGATCACTAAAAACACGAGAGCCCTATACAACCATTCGCTAAATACATATTGATCCACAAACAAGTAAGGCAGGAGACAAATTCCAATGGCCAAAAACACGACAATTGGGGTATAAATCTTAGCAAATTTGCGAATAAACAGCTCTGTGGGTGCTTTTTGAGCCGTTGCGTTCTGTACGAGCTCGAGGATTTTGCTCAACTTGCTGTCCTGATATGCTGTTGTCACTTGAATTAGGCTCACGGTGTTCATATTAATCATTCCAGCCAGTACAACATCACCCTTCATCTTTGTATCTGGCTTGCTCTCGCCAGTCAGCGCAGCTGTATTAAATGCACCTTGCTCAGACAACAATTCACCATCAAGCCCAAGCTTTTCACCAGGTTTCAGCTGAATTATTGCTCCAATACCTGCATCGGCAGCTTTGATCACTTTGCTCTTTCCATTCTCCAAAATGGTCACCTCATCCGGACGCTGATCCAGTAGAGCCTTAATATTACTTTTAGCCCTACTTACCGCCAAGGTCTGAAACACCTCTCCTACGGCGTAAAACAACATTACCGCTACAGCCTCGGGGTATTCTTTGATCCCAAAAGCGCCTATGGTAGCAATACTCATTAACAAAAACTCCGAAAAGATTTCCCCTTTGGCTATACTCTTTAAAGCATCCCTGATAACAGGAAACCCAACCGGTAGATAAGCTAATATGTACCAGCCTGTACGGACCCAATCCTTAAACCAGGATTGTGCAATCCAATTATCCATGGCTATAGCAGCAATGAGTAAGATAAAAGAAATTAGCGCAGGTAGAAATAACTGCATCTGACTGGCCCCTGCCGTCGAGTGATCGTGACCGTCCTCATCATGGCTATGGTCATGACCTTGGCTGGAAGCCGGAGCTTTCCCAATAAGATCCTCAGCTCCACCCTGATTATATATTTTTTCGGTCTGTGTACAACAAAGCTGCCTGCCTTGTGCATCATAACGATGTTTATGTTCCATCACTTGCTTTGATTATGTTAACAAATACGGTCAATTAATGTTCGTGCCCACCTGTATTGCTCATTTTGGCATTGATGAAAAAAGCACCCTTCACAACAATTTTTGTTCCAGCAGGCACTTCTGTAACCGGGGTAATCGCCGTATATCCCAAAGCAGATACGCCTTTTTGAATCTCAATTTTTTCAAAATTGATGTTTTTAGCCTGTTCTTCTCCATGCTGCCCGGCTTCTTGCTCATTTTTATGTGCATGTTTTGCTTCACCTTCATCGTGCGCATGCCCGTGATCGTCATGCCCCTCCTCATGCTCTTCCGGTTTCTTGTTGGTCTCCACAAAAATATAATACTTGCCGTCAGCCTCCACGATTGCGTCATTCGGAACAGCCGGAGTCCGCACATTTTTGACACCGATCATACCCGTAATGTTCATCCCATCAATCAACCCCACTTTGCTGCCCACAACCGTACTGTGTACAGCGATGGTCTTGCTGTCATTTTCAAATGAAGATCCAATTGTAAAAACTTTAGCGGTATAGGTCTTATCCGGATTGTTGGTCAGCTGAAAGTTGATGAGCTGTCCGACTTTAACCAAAGGTAGATCCTTTTCAAATACCTGCAGATCCAAATGCAACAGACTATTGTCAACAATCTCGATCACCGGAGAAGAGACATCCACATAACTCCCTATTTTCGCAAAAACATTACTAACTGTTCCATTGATAGGGCTAGTTACGGCCAGTGAAGTTCGCATATTGGACAGATTCACGCTATTGGGGTTAATACCCATCAATTGGATCTGTTGTTGCAAAGAAGCCTTTCGGGCCCTTAAACTGTTGAAGTCTGCTGTTGCGGCCTGCAGATTTTTCCGTGCGCCTGCATTGCCTTCATTGAGTTCCTGTTGCCTTGCCATTTCTTGTTCGGCCAAGGTAATCTTACTTGCCAGGGATACATATTCCTCCTGCAATTGTACAAACTGGGGGTTGATAATCGTGGCGATCACCTGCCCCTTACGCACATTGTCCCCCAGCTGCACATTCAATGTCTTTACAACACCACCATAAAGCGCCGTCGCATTCGCTTTATTGTTATTGGGTACACTCAAAAGTCCATTGGCCTTAATGGTAGCTGTTAGTTCCTTCTCTTCAATCCCTCCAAAAACGATTCCCACAGCCTTTATTTGTGCAGCACTCAATGCCGCCACCGTAACCGGCCCTTCCTCATGCTCCGCTTCGGCTTTGGGTACTTCCTTTCCTTCCGGTTGACCTTTACGCTCCGACTCATTAGAACCGCAACCGTAAAAAACAGTAACGGCTACACATACGATAAATATCTTTATGAAAACTTTCATTGTTGCCTTATTTGTTATTGAAGTAATTATATTGAATTGCTGATTGATTATACTGATTGAGGACTTCTAAATAATTCTGGCGAATGCCAATGGCCTGACTTAAAAATTGGCTTAATTCAGCAAAATTGATCTCCCCCGTTCTATAACCCAAACTAGCTGCTTTAATAATTGCATCAGCTTGTTTTAACCCCGAAGACTCATAAAATTGCAGCAATGCACTATTCTTGTCAATTTCAGCAAGTGCATTCCCTTTATTTGTCTGGAATACCTGCGTATCATATTCCAACTTACGCTGTTGAACTTCCATTTCAGCGTTGGCAACCTTCACTTTACTTTTATAGGCGCCCAAGCTAAAGACCGGGAAGGATGCGGAGACCGAGAATCCCGATAATGGATCTTTGGCTCCCCAAACACGTTGGGAGAAAAATCGACCCGAGAACTCAGGCTTATTGGTATTTTTCTGAACACTGATGTTTGATGAAGCGATATTTACATTTTGCTGCTGTAAAACCAGTAAAGGATGCGCCGTTTCATCTGATGGACTTGCGTCCACGACAATCTTCTCCAAGGATTGATCCAATGGGAGCATCCACTCATTACGGTCTAACAACATCATCAATTGCTGTTGCTGAATAATGATATCCTTTTTGTTTTGAACAAGTTGTGCCTGCAGCTCTTTCAGCTTTGCTTCAGCCGCAATCTTATCCAGCGCAGCTACGTCACCTGTTCTAAAGCGAAGTTCAGTTGCTTTGAACATGGCGGTATAGATACTATCCAACTCCATATACAGTTTTTGGCGATCCTGAAGATACCAGAGCTGAAAATAGGCTGTCCTCACGTCTTTGGTAATCGCAGTTTTCAATACATCTGTATTTAGGTTCACATATTTTAGTTGTTCTTTAAAATACGCCTTACGCGCAGTGTAGAGTCCAGGCCAGGCAATACTTTGCGTTATACCAATTTTCAATAAGCCGGCCTTATCCGTAGGACGGTAATCTTCATTTTCTGCAAAAATCCCGGTCTTGGGAATTTCAGTCGCCGTCTTAACATTGAAACCAGCGCCCACGATTTCAGCCTGGTTGATCTGAAACTGACGATTGTTCTTCAGCGCAGTTTCTACAGCTTCTGTGACAGAAATGCGCTCCTGTCCAAACACCTGAGATCCCAAAGCCATAAATAGGAAAGCAAGTATTGTGACGATGGTCTTAGCACCTCTACTTCGTTTCATATTCAATTTAGAATTAAAAATTATATACAATAAGGGTAGCACAAACAAGGTCAGGAAAGTTGCCGTTACCAATCCGCCAATAACAACCGTTGCCAAAGGTTTCTGAACTTCAGCGCCGGCACTTGTACTTATTGCCATCGGTAAAAAGCCCAGTGAAGCCACGGTCGCAGTCATGAGTACTGGACGCAGACGAGTCAACGTACCTTCTTTAACGCGTTGAAAAATATCATCGACACCCTCTTTTTTCAACTGATTGAATGTCCCAATTAAAACGATACCATTGAGTACGGCTACGCCAAACAAGGCAATAAAACCGATACCGGCACTAATACTGAAAGGCATGCCGCGCAACATCAACGCAAATACACCCCCGATAGCACTCATTGGAATTGCAGTAAAAATAAGCGTCGCCTGCTTAAAGGAATGAAACGTGAAATACAACAGCATAAAAATAAGCAATAAGGAAACTGGCACAGCAATCAACAAGCGTGAGCTCGCCTTCTGTAAATTCTCAAACTGCCCCCCATAGGTGAAATAATACCCTGCAGGAAGTTTTACATTTGCAGCCAATTGTTGTTGGATATCTTTTACGACGGTTTGAACATCACGCCCGGCCACATTAAATCCAATCACAATTCTTCGTTTACCCGCTTCGCGGCTGATCTGGGCCGGCCCCAATTTATAATCAATGGCAGCGACCTGAGAAAGCGGAATCTGCGTACCCGTATCTGTAGGAATCATCAGATTACGCACATCATCAATGCTGTTTCGATGCGTTGTATCTAACCGGACGACCAAATCAAAGCGACGTTCATTTTCATAGATCTGTCCCGTGCTTCGACCGGCAAAAGCAGTACTCACCACGTCATTGACGTCCTGAATCGTCAAGCCATAATTTGCAATACGGGTGCGGTCATAAACGATATTGATTTGTGGGAGGCCGGATACACGCTCCACTTGTGGCGAAGTCGCCCCTTGAACGGATTGAATCTGCGCGGCAACCACATTGGCGTAAGCGGCCAGCGAATCGATGTTTTCACCGAAGATCTTTACAGCAACATCCTGACGGATACCCGTCATTAGTTCATTAAAACGCATTTGAATAGGTTGGTTTTTTTCGAAGAAGACACCCGGAATTACTTCTAGTTTCTCCAGAATAGCGCTCCCCAGTTCTTCATAAGAACGGCCCGACTTCCACTCTTTTTGAGGCTTCAATACCACCATAATATCTGTCGCTTCCGGTGGCATAGGGTCTGTTGGTACCTCAGCAGCTCCTGTTTTACCGACAACCATCTTCACCTCATCGAACTCTTTGATAATCCGGGATGCCTGCATCGAGGTTTCGATACTTTGCGAAAGTGAGCTTCCCTGGGGAAGTATGCAATGGAATGCATAATCACCTTCCTGCAATTGTGGAATAAATTCGCCTCCCATATTCTTAAAAAAGAAGGCCGACAAAGCAAAAATGGCAACGGTTAAACTCACGATTAGGTATTTAAACCGAATGGCTTTTTGTAATAAAGGCTCATAAATACGTTGCAGTCCCGCAATCATCCGGTCGCTCAACGTTTTCTTGTCGCTGTGTTTTTTCGGTAGGAACAGAGCGCACATCATGGGGATATAGGTTAACGAGAGAATCAATGCGCCGAAAATAGCAAACCCAACTGTTTGTGCCATTGGACGAAACATTTTCCCTTCAACACCCACTAATGTTAAAATTGGAATATAGACAATAAGAATAATAATCTCACCAAAGGCTGCACTGGTACGAATCTTTGAAGCAGACTCAAATACCTCATGGTCCATTTCGGCCTGGGTCAATTTCTCGGTAGACTTTCGTAAGCCTAAATGGTGTAGTGTAGCTTCCACCACAATGACGGCTCCGTCTACAATCAAACCGAAATCTATCGCGCCCAAACTCATTAAATTGGCGCTTACGCCGAAGACGTTCATCAGTCCAAGTGCAAATAGCAGCGCCAGTGGAATTGCCGAAGCAACGATAAGACCCGCACGCAAATTCCCAAGAAATAAGACCAGGACAAAAATGACGATCAGGGCACCTTCAATCAGATTTTTTTCAACGGTACTTATCGCACGCCCAACGAGGTCTGTCCGGTCCAAATAAGGCTCTATAACCACATCGTCAGGTAGCGACTTTTGAATAGTCGGTAGTTTTTCTTTCACGCGGTTGACCACCTCATTGCTGTTTTCACCCTTTAGCATCATGACGACACCTCCCACAGCATCAACCTCACCATTGTATGTCAAGGCACCATAGCGCACAGCATGACCAAAACGTACATCCGCAACATCTTTAACATAAATCGGTATTGCTCCTGATTTTCGGATGGCAATATTTCTGACATCTTCCAAGGAGGTCGCCAGCCCAATTCCCCGAATAAAGTAGGCATTCGGTTTTTTATCAATATAGGCACCGCCTGTATTTTGATTGTTTTTCTCCAGGGCAGTAAATAGCTCTGGAATGTTGATATTCATCGCCTTAAGTCTATTCGGATCAACAGCTACTTCATATTGTTTGAGCTCACCACCGAAACTATTGACCTCGGCAATTCCAGGTGTGCCATAGAGCTGACGGGCAACAATCCAATCTTGCATGGTGCGCAAATCTTTTGCGTTGTATTTCTTTTCGCTTCCCTTTTTGGGATGTATAATATATTGATATACTTCTCCCAGTCCAGTACTCACTGGAGCCAGCTCAGGTTTACCAATACCTTGTGGAATCTGATCCACCGCTTCTTTTAAACGCTCACCAATCAGCTGACGGGCAAAATAGATATCTACATCATCGTCAAAAACAACAGTAATGACAGAAAGTCCAAAGCGCGAAATACTCCTGATCTCCTCAATTTTGGGTACAGTTGCAATACTTTGTTCAATTGGAAAAGTAACCAATTGTTCCACTTCCTGCCCGGCAAGCGTTGGACAAGAGGTAAAGATCTGTACTTGATTATTGGTAATATCGGGAACGGCATCGATTGGCAGTTTCGTTGCACTCCATGCCCCCCATATGATAAGCAACAAGGTCATTAAACCGATAATGATCTTGTTCTTAATGCTAAATTTTATAATATGATCTAACACAATTATACGTGATTAATGCTTAAATAATAGCTCGTTAGAATAGCTCATCTTTTGTCGTAATACCATACAACAAGCGTATTCCGAGCACAAAGCTGAATAAAGAACAGCATAGCATGCTCTATCAGATTTGTTTCTAGAATTTTTACGAAAAATTAAGCATTAACCTTTGGCGGCTGCCAGATGCTCCCAAAATAACTGGAAACAATCGCTGTATTGAGGACAGGATTACGATTATCAAAATAAATTGAAACCGGGACACCATCTATTTGCGGAAATTGATACGCATAAGCCATTATATTTCCACTACAACAATTGCAATAGCAGAAAATCGAACAAGCATCGGACGCGTCATCATTATGTTTATGAGTTTGGTTTAATTGTCTTTCCATAGCAGTCTGCTCGCAGCGATTGGTAGAATCACTGCAGGGAACAAAAGAAAGTCCCATAATATATGCTATCAATATGAAAACAATTAACCTCATGAATGCACAAATTTAAAAAAATAAATTAAAATCTCCGCTTAGTCTCAGAAATCTATTGCGATCATCACATCATATTCTTCCTAAAAAACAATGGAACAGTTGCCCTCTATCGAACGCTTTTCTTAACCTTAAATCCACACAAAACCGCATAACCCAACAAAGAACAATCACTCGATACTAATATTAATTACAAGTAAATTATTATTCAAATAAAACGAATTGTAATTAACAGAAAAACAGCATAAAACATGTTTAAACAGCTTTAAAGCAGCAAATAATTGTATTGTAGATATTTCTCTACACGAAAAATAAGATAATACAAATACGTCATATTAAGTAAAATGCTATTTATATAATTGCATCGATAAAAAATAATAGCCACAAAAAAAAGCAATCGTATACCATATTTTAAACACAAACAGGCATACACCTGCAAAGACAGTACAACAAATAAATCAATAACTAAATCAAAAAATCAATAACAAAACAAAATGTCAATTAACATGAATCTAATCCCCCATCACCGACTGACTAACCTGTTCATGCTGGGTTGCAGTGCTTTCGCGCTTAGTCTCTACTCCTGTAACAAAAGTGGAGAAAACACCGCATTGACAGGAGAAACTGTCGTTAAAGTCAATCTTTCGGGTGTAGAAGCTTACACTGAAACGGACAACAATGCTGTTCAAAAGCAAGCATCTGCAAAAGCTTCACGCACATCAATCGATGCACCTGATGTACAGGAAATGACAGTACCGCTTGAAAACGGTGGTTCTGTCGACGTGGTCCTAACAAACAATTCAGCGATCACAAAAAGCCTCGTCGCTTCGTCCACCCCCAAACTAGCGGCTGTCCAGACACAAGAGAAGCCATTGGACAAAAACGTTAAATATAAAGTTGTTGTCTATGACAACCAAGGCGCTTACGTAACGGAAAAGATTTATAGCTATGGTGAGGAAGCTACTGCTGCAGGTATCGTTCTTGACGCTGGAAAATCTTACACGTTCATTGCCTATTCGATCAATAGTACCACAGCATTACCGGGTATCAACAATCAAAATACACTGTCCACTGCCAGCTTAGACAATATAAGTGATGATTTGATGTATTACACGGGCACATTAACGTTAAAAAGTGGTGTAAATAACTTAAATGTTGTATTAAAACACCGGTTTAGCCAAATTACCACAACATTGACCATGGATCCAAGTATGACCGGAGCTATTACTCAAATCGGGACTGCCGTATTAAAACCTAGTCATGGTAGTGCAAATTTGAAATTCTCAGACCAAACACTAACCTACAATGCCTTGAACAACGCAGGCGTGACCACGCAATTCCCGGCTTTAGGAAATGGCCTGCATACCGTGATCAGTAACCCCTCTTTATTGATCCACCCGGCAACCAGCAATGGAACACTGATGCTCGGTAGTCTAACACTGGATGATGAGACTAAAACAAACATCACCATTCCAAATGTTAAGATCAATCCCGGACAGAAATACGATCTGAAACTCAATTTCAGAACCTGCACAAAAAATGTAACCAGCAATGGCCTGGACTGGAGCTATCCGGCAACTACATCGGGAGGTAAAACGGGTATTATGAAAGATGGAAAATTCTATGCCAATGGAACGACAATCGATAGAAATTTCACTGCCCCAGCGGCAGACTATGGTTTTGTTTTCGACATTACCGAACTGGACAATGCATTTAACATGGAAGTAAATGGTGTCAAATTGGCGAAACAAGAAATTCAATTTGAAGTGGGTGCCTCTTCTGCTCAAAACATCCAGTTTGTTGATGGAAGCAAATACGCAGGCAACAATATTGAAACTGGTAAAAGAATTGATCAGGTCTACAACATGAAAGGTACAAGTGCAGCCCCATTGATCAAGCTTGTCATCAGCAGAACTGGCCAGGTTACCATGTTTGGTAGCAAAACATCCGGCGGTCCTTTATATGAACTTAAACTCGTTAATGGCAACAGCTTCAACACATTCCCTTGGAGTGCAACACAAAGCAACACCGTAAAAGTGACCCAACTTGTTGATGGACGTACAATTATCAAAGGTGTAGGTGCTGGAAAGAAGAAAATCCCTTGTCAGTAGTCACCATTAGTCAATAAATAGATCAATAATCTTAAAAATTAAATACACGCTGAGCATAACAATAGAAATTCAGCAAGGATAAAAAAGGTATTATGGAAAAGAAATTAGCATACATCGCCCCTCGAATAAACATGACGACGATCGAACTTGAACAAGGTATCGCCGCCGGTTCGGCATACGCCAGACCAGAAGACGCCAACAGCGGTAAAGTGAGCGAACAATGGGAAGTAGGTTCAACAGACAATAGAAATATCGACTGGTAAACTATTTCCAATATGGATAAAAGGAAGGGGCTAGCCGAATGTGGATAGCCCTTTTTTATGCTATATTATATTACACGATCGTGTCAGCACTATGTATACTCAAATCGTTATTGGACCCAAGTGCAGACTGTCTGTATTACCTCCACCGTAACTCTCGATAAAAAAGATATACACCTGATAGGTCACTTCCTTTCTATGTTTTGGCATTTCAGTATGTTGTTTGCCAGATAGTAAGCTACCTTTGAAGTCGTTCATGACAAGTGAATATCCGTTCCCGTTATCCGCTACATTATACAGGACCAAGAAGGAATCGTAAGTTCTGGTATTGAACTTTTCCTCCAGATAGGCGTCATATTCCCAGGTAACCTGAAGTACTTGGTTTTCTTTGTCAAAATTCATTGTGCAGGAAGTGATGGGATTGGGGCTTCCTTTGGCAATCATAAATTTCTGCCAGTCAATCAAAAAACCATTTTCTTCCTGGATAAGCGCTTCTTTCAAATTATAAGACATCGCGACATCGTATGCCCGTTTAGGATAGCTGTACGCTTTATACCCCATATTGATGATCGGTTTTAACTGGCTAATATGTGACCTCACCATTTTGAAGCGTTTTCTACTGAGCAGTTGCTCAGGACTGGGCTCCCGTTTTTTAACACGAGGGAGAGATCGTACATAATTTCCTGTTTTAGTCGACACAAATACAACAGAACCTGCTTTCCCGGAAACAGTTCCATTAACACCATTTTTAACGATTGCCATAATTGCTTGATAATGTTATAGATATTAAAGATAAAAATTATCAAGGAAACATACTCATACCAAATTAGGTGAAAAAACAATTTTTATTCAATATTTGGACAGTAATTAGTCATTGTTTATTCAGTCTCCACTGAGCAAGCACTGAACAAGCACTGAACGAGCACTGAACAAGCACTGTTAAAATCGCGAATTTGGCCTCCGATTGATCTCCGTTTGCTATATCGAAAACTTAATCATATTACATCAAAGCCAACTAGCTTTTATGTCAAACTATAAAACAAAAAATGTCTCCTACATTTGCTTCATACAAACATAAGAGACATTCTCTTCTTTCTATGGTAGGCCTGATTCCCACCTCAACGCTGGATCGAAAACTCGACCTGCTACAACGGTTACAGGACAGCCTGTAGACGTTGCGGCAAATCTTCAATCTTTGAAAGACTCAATTGCTTCATAACCTGATACAAATGTGTCTTGAACATATTGATTGTATGTTCCCCACCTTCATTGCCCAATGCGCCAACGCCATACATAAATGGTCTTCCCATAAAATTGAAATCCGATCCAACCGCATGGGCGCGGGCTAGGTCAACTCCCGATCGAATACCACCATCTAACATGATTTTTATCTTATTTTTATATTCTGGGTTGCTCGCCAAATGGATCAATGAATTGATCGAAGATTCACTTGCGTCGAGCTGTCGTCCACCATGATTTGAGACAATGACTCCATCCACGCCCAATGCGATAGAAGCCTGCATATCTTCGTCGGTGGCAATCCCTTTAAGCACCAATGGCCCTTTCCAAAGATCGCGAATAGCTTTAATTTTCTCAACATCTACCTTACCGGTAAATGTTCTATTCATAAACTGTCCCAGCTGCGCTAAATCAAGACCTTTTTCCATATAAGGCTTCAATGTTGCAAAAGAAGGAATTCCATGTCTTAATGTTTCTATCCCCCAAGTTGGGCAGGCAAAAGTTTGCAAGATATTGGCGATACTCATTTTAGGCGGCATAGACAATCCGCTTTTTATTTCACGATAACGAAGTCCAAAAGCAGGAACATCGACCAAAACTACCAATACGGGACATTCAACAGCCTGTAGACGTTGAATAATATCATCGCGCAATCTGTTTTCTGTCGGATGATAGAGCTGGAACCACGCTTTCCCATCAGATACCTCGGCAATACGTTCAATACTACTTGTTGATACAGTACTCAAAATATAAGGAACATCATTTTTTGCAGCCGCTTTCGCAAGAATCTCTGGCGCATTCGGCCACATCAATCCCTGAAGTCCAATAGGTGAAACCCCAAAAGGCGCACTATAACGGCGACCAAATAGTTCGACCGAAAGGTCTATTTCTTCACTCGCAAGCAGATATTGAGGCTTCAACAGAATATTATCAAAATCGTTTTCATTTCTGGCAAGGTTCAATTCTTCATTGGCTCCTCCGGTCAAATAATCAAATGCAAATTTGGGAATCCTTTTCTTCGCTTTAATCTTTAGATCTTCAACAGAAGGATAACGGGTATTATATATAAATTTCTGGCTCATGATTGATGTATTATTTATAAGCAGTCTACAACTGCGCGCCAAACTTAGATAAATTGCTTTTCAAATGCAAGCTAATTATAGTTAATATAAAAAAATCTGTCACACATTTCTGCGGTAGCCCAACTCGGCACCTCCACTTACAGGTAGATTTACCCCTGTAATAAAGCGCGCTTGGTTTGACAGCAGAAACACACAGGCATCAGCAATGACATCACCGTCAGGACAGTATCCAAGCAAATGAATATCCTTCAAAAAATCAAAAACCTGTTTCGGCTGTGGTTGCTCCAGTGTCCATTTGTTGAGCATGGGTGTCATAACAGCTGCAGGCATAACCGAATTGACACGTATGCCGACAGACGCATAGTCTATGGCCATCGATTTTGTCAACGCATTGATAGCCCCTTTTGTGGCAGCATATGCCGCATGGTTCCCCTGGCCTATTTCCCCTACTAAGCTACTCGTATTTAGAATACAACCGGCAGATTCCTTTAAATGGGGGTAGCCATACCGTGTAGTCAAAAGAACACTTTTCATGTTGGTATCCAGTAACCTTATCCATTCATCGTCCGTCGTTTCATGCAAAGGTTTTGATGGACTTGCCAAGCCAGCATTGTTATGGATTGCATCAAGCCGCCCAAAAACAGCAACGGTCTTTTGGATAGCTGATTCAACTTCCCTGGCCTGCGTGACATCCGCACAGATGCCCATATGTGGTGCCCCGATCAGTTCAGCTGTTTCATCCACAGATGCTTGATCGAGACCAACAAAGGCAACCTTTGCCCCCGCTTTGACATAGGCTTTTACACATTCCAAACCGATACCAGCACTTCCTCCGGTAACCAATATGATTTTATCTTCTAAGATTTTCACGTTCTATTATTCTTGTATTTAGCATCAAGTTCCAAAGCATTGGAACAAATTAAAAAATCAGTTGAAAATTACATATAAAATCACGACAATAGCGAGTAGCAATGTCGACAAAATGCGGTAACTCCCGATACCCGACCAGGCTTTACCCCGAAGTGGGTCCATGGGATTCTTCCAGTACAAATCCCGACTTTGCGCAGTGTGCTGTACGGGATACTTATAAGATAATAATACCTGAAGTACCATACAGATCAAAAACAGATAAAAAGCCATCATCATAAATGGAGTCTGGCCTATCCACGAGTCAGGCAGCAGCTTGTTCAGTAAAAATACGGCAACCCCCAAAACAGAACCTATCCACAAGGTAAGTTTTGCAGCTATTGCCGATGCCCCTTTCCAAAACACACCTAAAAGAAATACGCAGGTTATTGGTGGCGCAATGTGTGCTATCACATCATTTATGCCGTAGAAAATACTCTCATAGCGATCCAATAGTGGTAAAAGAGCCAAGGAAAATCCCATGGCAATAACTGCAGCAATTTTCCCAATACGAATCAACTGACCATCGGAAGCGGCAGGTTTCCGCTGTCTAAAGATATCGTAACTCACCATGGTCGATATCGAATTTAGCGCACCCGATATCTGGCTCATTAAACCCGACAGCAGCGCTGCGACCAAAACACCGATCAATCCGGAAGGCAAAAGTTGAGTAATCATAAGTGTATAGATACCTTTTGAATTGACCTGCCCTTGATGGTCCACGCCGAGACTGCTTAAATCCAATTGACCTGTTCTAAACAAGGTATACGCAAATAGGCCTGGAAGCACAAAAATAAAAACAGGCAAGATTTTTAGAAAACCACAGAAAAGAGCACCCACACGTCCATGGTTTTCATCTTTCGCCCCTAAAACACGCTGAACAATGGTCTGATCGGCACACCAGTACCAAATACCCAAAATCGGATAGCCAAACAAAACGGCATACCAAGGCATTCCACTTCCATCGTTACTCCCACGAAGCATGGAAAGACGATCAAGGGCATTGTCCTGTTCCAGTACAGCTTTCATTGGCGTCCAACCGCCCATCTTGTCAAAAGCCGCAAAACTGATAATGAAAGCCCCCGCAAGCAACACAATTGTCTGGATAGATTCCGTCACCACAACAGCACGCAATCCGCCCAAAATCGTATATATTCCAGTTATCACACAGATTACTGTAATACTTAAATACATATTAAATCCAAAAAGTGTGCGCAGCACAATCCCTCCGGCCAACATCGAAAAAGCGATATGAATAACAATTGCCGATAGTATAGAGATAAACGTAAGCCAATCTCTGCTGGCACGATCATAGCGCCGTTCCAGAAAGTCGGGCAAGGTGGCAACACCCGACTTGAGGTAAAATGGCACAAAAAAAAGCGCCAGTAAGATTAAAGTAAAGGCCGCCATCCATTCAAAGTTACCATTAAGCAACCCGGTATCGAATCCGCTCTGTGCCAAACTGACCAGATGGATTGTTGAAATATTGGTTGCAAAAAGCGCTAGTCCAATGGCTGGCCAACGAAGTGTCTTTCCAGCCAAAAAATACCCCTCTGCACTTGTTTCCTTGACTTTCTTAAATCGCACCGATCCTGCCAATACGCCGACAACTAAAATCAACAGTATATAAAAGATGGCGATACCTAAATCTAAATTTCCTAACATAATGTCAACTTATAACAAATCACAACTGCTTCCCACATCCATTGGGGTACGATAAACGCCATTCTCTATAGCCACTGGATGTACAAAATGAGACTTTAGATGCGGAATATGCTCCAAAAACAAAGCCTCATGCCCCAAGCTTATGTGGTTAAATAAAACCAGGTGCTGATGGAGCTGCCCCATATCCCCAACATGTGGTACAACAGGGATATTATATTTTCGACAAAGTAGACTCACGGATATAAACTCGCTTACGCCGCCAACGCGAACAGCATCGACCTGTACAAATCCCGTCGCACCCATTTGAAGATAATTTTTAAACAAAATGCGGTTCGGCACATGCTCACCCATGGCAACTTTTATCGGCGCAATGTGTTCGGCCAAGCGTTTATGACCAACAATGTCGTCCGGGTGTGTCGGCTCCTCTACCCAAAACGGGTTCATCTCTTTAAGCTCTTGACAGATGGATAGCGCCTGCGGCAGCGTCCATTGCTGATTCGCGTCGAGCATTACTTTAGCTTCATCACCAGCAACCTCACGCACGATATGCGCACGACGAATATCCCGCAAGGGATCTTCACTGCCCACTTTGAGTTTCATTGCGGAGAAGCCGTTTTCTAAAGCACGCTTACAATTCTCCCGTACCTTTTCATCAGAATAGTTAAACCAGCCTACTGACGTATCATAGCCCACATAGCCCTTTTCAATAATCCCCATTCTTTTATGACCTGTAGCCATATTTGACTCCAGTAAGCTGATGGCCTCCGCCTTTGTCAACTCATCTTCCAAATAGGAAAGATCCAGCGTATTGACAATCTCTTCGGCGCTGAGCTCGGTTAACAATTTCCAAAGTGGAACTCCTCTCGTTTTAGCCCAAAGATCAAAACAGGCATTTGTTACCGAAGCTAAGGCCAAATGAACAACCCCTTTATGTGGACCCAACCAACGATACTGCTGTTCATTGCTCAACCTATTAAACAATTGACCAAAATCTGCCATAAGATCCTCAATTGGAATCCCTTTCAGTCGTTCGGCATAAAAAGCTGCGGCACGACAGACCAGCTCGTTCCCTGCACCCAGTGTAAAAGCCAGACCTGTCCCAACGCGCCCCTTATCATCGGCCAATCGGGTCACTGCATAAGAATAGATCGGATCTTTGTGTATCGCATCACTGCCTGCACCTGTAGCCAAAGGAAATCTTCGATCCTGAATATCAAACGTCTTTATCATAAAATCTTAACGTGCTTATTTTTAGTATTTAGGTTAATCTATTTTGAATTATAACTTTAATTTCTCTTTTAATTTGCGTAAAATGTCAACATCCGAATCCTTTATGCGTCCCATTCGATTGGGACCAACGTTTAAGATCAGGATATTGTCTTGCGCAGTTGCCGTCCGATAAATCCCCGCAAGCTCTTCCAAAGACTTATACTTCTTGTCTGTGGTATTATAGAACCAGCGTTCTCCAAGTACCACTGTTGTCTCAAAAGGCATATAGTAAGTGTGCCCCTGTGCCATAAAAAGCTTAGGGTCAGGATCGACCGGAAGATAAGGGTCGCCTAGCCTAAAGTCACTTGGAAAATAACGTATTGGGTAATAATTCTGCTGGTCTTTCGGCAAAACAATGTGTTTGTCCGTATTCTCAGGCGATCCGATGCTCCAGTTTATACCAATTTGACATCCAGGAACCTTTTTCTTGATTAAATTATAGATCTCCTGCGTGGGCCATCGATAATTCTCTTTTTCCCAGCCTCCATCCAGCCAAAGCTCAACGATATCCGTATACTTTTTGGTCATATCCACCAGCTCATTGAGCTGGTTCAACATATATTGATTATAGGCTGCATCTGCAGACCTGTCTTTAATATTGGGGTTCTGCTTTCGGTCCCATAAAGAATAATACAAGCCGAGTCGCATTCCCTGTTTGGTGCATTCTTTAGCCAGCTCCAGTACAACATTTGTTGCGTTCGAAGAGTTCGCTACATCATAATCCGTATACTTGCTATCCCATAAACAAAAACCCTCGTGGTGTTTCGTTACCAAAATCATGTACTTCATCCCGGCTTCCTTTGCTGTCGAAACCCATTGTTTAACCTCAATTGCTGATGGAGCATATGTGCTGGCGGGTTTAGATCCGTCTGTCCACTCCTGATCATGAAATGTATTCATGCCAAAATGAACGAACATGCCATATTTTCGGTCAATCTGCGCCCGCTGATATGCATTGGGCCGTACCGATGGAACAGGTACAATAGCCTTTGTTTGAGCACCGACATGTATACCTAAAACAGCGAGTGCCAAACTAAATAATATTTTTTTTCTCATGGTTACATTCTATTGGTTATTACAGCGTTTATTAATTTTATTTCTTTAGTCCGTATGGAATACCTCCGTCCTACCAGACCAAATCTCCCCTTTCTCCTGTGCGTCGGCCAAGGGTTGCTGACAAGGATCCGTTTCCTTCCACCAGCGCTGTGTCTCAGGATCGGAAGCCATTTTTTGCATATCAAGCTTGAAATTTTGTCCTGCATATTCAAAATAGCTGAAAAGAAAAAATTGACCATCTATCTCCTTCAAAAAAATAGAATAATTGCGGATATGACATGCCTTGATCTTTCGAAGTACTGTGGGCCAAACTTTGGCATGAAGCTTTTTATAATACGCTACTTTCTCGGCTTTCAATCCTGTTATGGATGCATAGCGAGTCACGGAGCGACTGCTCTCTGTAGACCGGAAGGCTGTTGTACAGAGTACGACCAAGACGATCACAAGGATGTAAGGATACAATTTAGGATACATAAGTTCTGCGTTATTGTATAATTATACGTAGTTGTATAGTACTACTAAATTACGCGCTTAGCAGGACGGAGACTACTGCTAGATTGCTCATTTCTCCCACTATATTAACAATTTTACACATGTTTACTTATTTTTAAGGCAAAATAGGCTATATTGCCTGTTCTTAATTTAAAAATAACCAAACACATGAAACCTGTTTTCGCCAAAATTTTGGAAGGTGCAGCTATCACCACTTTTGCGACCAAAGATGTGCAACGCCCATTCTTCTCAACCGAATTTCATTTTCATAGCGCCTGCCAGATGACCTATATTGTGGAAAGTGAGGGAAAGCGGATTATTGGCGACAATGTGAGTAACTTTGTTTCCGATGAACTTACTTTTGTAGGACCTGATCTGCCACATGTCTGGCACAATAACACTATAAATTGCGCAGGCTCTACCATTGCGGAGACAAAAACTTCCCGTTCTTTAGCCTTGTATATAGAACCTAAATTAATGATTAAACTTTTAGGGCATTTCTTTCAAACACACAAAGTCGAAACCTTCTATTCAGTCTCCAAACGCGGTCTCCTATTCCGTGGCGCAACAAAGGAACAATTGAAGGTAAAGCTAAAAAAGATCGTACAGCTGGATTATGGCTTTGAAAAAACTATTTTGTTACTAGAGATTATCGAATTGATGTTATCGACAGATGAATTTGATTACATTTCCAGCGCTGGATACACCCACAACTATAGCCCTATTGACAATAGCAAAATTGACAGCATCTTTAAATTCGTATTTAACAACTATACCGGAGAAATTCAATTGGATCAAGTTGCGCAGCTCGCTAATATGTCAAAACACTCCTTTTGCCGTTATTTCAAATCCCGTACGCAGAAAACCTTCGTCCAATTTGTCAATGAGGTTCGCATCAGTGAATCCTGTAGATTGATTGTCGAAAACAAGCATCAAATCACACACATTGCTTATGCCTGTGGCTTCAACAGCCTTTCAAACTTCAATAAAATTTTCAAATCAATTAAAGGGATCACGCCAAGCCAATATAAGTCCCAGATATGTTAGAAAAGCGTCAAAACAAAGTTGCACTAATCAAAATTGACACGACCAAGATCTACACTAGCAGGACCATTCAAAAGCTTTCCATTCATTCCGAACCGTGAACCATGACAAGGACAGTCCCAGGACATTTCGGATGGGTTCCAGCTTACTGTACACCCCATATGCGGACAGACTGAGTTTACAGCATGCAACTCCCCTTCCATATCCCGACAAATAGCCAGTTTTCTCTCCCTATAGTGAACAATTTTACCTTCCGCTGGCTGTAAGCTTTCGACCTCCTTCAGCGATTCAGCCGAAAATTTGTCCATGATAAAATGTTTTGCAGCATTGACACCTTCCGATAATACCTGCTGTGCGCTCGCAACAGGTTTGATGCGGCTTAGTGACAGCAGTTCAGCCAGCGGATTCTCCTTTCCTTCCAATAAGTCAGGGATCACAAGTGACGCCATTGATCCAAATGTCATTCCATTACCGCCATAACCGGTGGCTATATACACATTATTTTCATTTGGCATACTGCCGATAAAGGGTAAGCCATCGGCTGAATCATAATATTGCGACGACCAACTTGCAGTAAGTTCATCATAGTCGAAATGCTGATCAACCCAAAGTTTTAGGTCGGCAAAATGTTGCTCTGTTTGTTGGTCGTCGCCAGTTTTATGATCAAAACCACCCACGATAAGGTAATGTTCTTTATCAGATCGATGATACCTAAAATAGTGGTAGGGATCATACAGATCCGCAGCTTGTCCCAATGCTTCAGGTTCCCCATGAAGCTTTAACGTCAGGACGTAACTTCGATAAGGTGCCAGTAAAAAATTGAATCTGTTTTTGACTGGTGGCACATGGGTAGCCCAAATGATATTCTTTGCCGTATAAACCTCTTTTCCACTCAGCTTCAATTTGACCCTTCCATCTTCATTGCTATAGGTTTCAATTCCTCGACCCGTCAGTATTTCGCCGCCCTCACGACGATAGGCTTCGATCATGCCCGCAATATATCTCATGGGATGAAATTGTGCTTGTCCCTCAATGCATATTGCTTTTTCGAAAGGTATATCAAAAGGTATGGTTTCGACATAATGGGTAGGCAATCCCAATTGCTGATGGGCCGCGTAAATTTGCTCAAGCTGCTCGTTCTGTCCAGATTCTGCGCTAAAGAGAAAAAAGTCACATGTCGAATATGCACACTGTATGGAATATTTGGAAATGTTATCTTTTATATAATCTAAGACCTCAAGCGTCGCATTCAGAAGCAGCTGAGCGGGATCCTTTCCAAAATTTTCAATAATCTCATTGTAAGAAGCGTCATAAAAGTTATTGATATGGGCGGTGGTTCCTCCGGTTGTGCCAAACCCTGGATTCTCCTTGTCCAACAGTAGGCATTTTATGCCTCTATTCTGAAGTTCCTTGGCCAATGTTACACCAGTTATACCCGCCCCCACAACAATGGTATGGAAATCTAAAATGGCAGGGTCAGTCGAAAAATTTTCAATGTCAACATCCTGCCAAAAGCTCTTGTTCGTTCCGTCACGCTTCATAGTCATTATATTAAATTCAAAGAATCAGTCTTTGCTTTATTGCAAATACAACACGTCCAAGATAAGAACCATGCTATTCCACTTTCGTTTTAGCGGTTAAATACGTAAAAAAAAGAAGAAGTACGTCTTCCTTTGCGCCCCCAAACCAATGTATAAAATAGGCTGTTCCTTCATGAAATAACGAAGTGCTTCATTGCACCTTTAACACGATATACATTATGAAAATAAATGCGAAGGATTACGTCAACTCCATTTTACCGAGTTGGGTAAAAAATAAGAAAATAATTATTACTGGCGGCACCACCGGGATTGGCCGGGCGACCGCCCTACTTTTAGCCGCGATGGGTAACGATATTTTAATTTGCGGCCATCATCAAAACCAGTTGGACGATACGCTCCGTGATTTTAATCAATTGGAATGCACAGGTAAGATGGAAGGGATTGTAGTAGATCTGGCGACCGAAGAAGGCATACACATGCTCTTCAGGACATTTGACGAACAATATGATCGTTTGGATATTCTCATCAATAATGCGGCTATAGCCTTTCAGTCGGTTAAGGACGGAAGTTATTCGGATCAGGCCTACCTCCTTCGCACGAATGTGCTGGCCTATTTGGCTTGTACCCAAGCCGCGTTGTTACGGATGGAACCCCGCGGAACAGGACATATCCTCAATGTCGGATCAATGAGTGCAGATGTACGCGAAGCGCAGAGTTCTGTCTATGTCTGCTCGAAAGGAGGTATTCAAGCATTTACAGAATCGTTACGGAAGGAAGCCAATCCCAAGGGTATCCAGGTGTCGCTTGTTGAACCTGGATCAGTTGGAACAGATATGCAACCTTTTTCACCGGAGGAGCAGCAGGAAAAAATTGATCATTTAGAAATGCTCTATGCCGAAGATATCGCGCGTACCATAGCTTATATCCTATCTCAACCACTACGCACTTCCATCGTGCATACACAGGTTAAACCTTTGAGACAAATCATATAAGTCATCTGCGATTTTATCAACAAGAAAACAAATCCACTTAGTTGAACGTCCTTAAAAAAATTTGTGTCATGAGAAAAAAGAAAAACTTGTTTGAACGATTCTCAAACTGGGCAACGCATGCCACCGGTAGTTCAGCCGCATTTATTATCGCAACTTCGACGGTGATCATCTGGGCCGTGAGCGGCCCCATATTCAATTATTCTGAAACCTGGCAACTGGTCATCAATACAGGTACGACCATTGTTACTTTTCTAATGGTATTTCTCATTCAAAAATCCCAAAACAAGGATTCCAAAGCAATCCACCTGAAACTCAATGAACTGATAGCGTCCCATGAAGGCACCAGCAACCGAATGGTCAATCTGGAAGACTTAAGTGAAGAGGAATTGGATCAGCTCGCTAAGTTTTATGCGCACGTGGCGAAGCTCGCTCTGGAAGAAAGGGATCTCACCTGCACACACTCTATAGATGCCGCAAAGGAAAACCATGATTATAAAGTAAAGGTTCAAAAAGAAAAACACAACCGCTCAGCAGACAAAAATCCGAACACGACGGACTAGTATTCAGCTTATTGATGACAAAAAAAATCCCCTTGAAGGGGATTTTTTTTGTCATGCTGTAATCGCTAATTTTTAGGGCTGTCCACCGCCGCCCGCGGCCCCATAAATTTGTCCGTTCGCATAACTTGCGTCTGCCGCAGCCAATTGCACATAGATTGAAGCAAGTTCGGCGGGTTGCCCCGGACGTCCCATGGGGGTATCACCTCCGAAATTCACCAGCTTTTCCTGCGTAGCACCACCACTCACCTGTAGTGCAGTCCAAATTGGACCGGGAGCCACGCCATTGACCCGTATGCCCTTTGGACCAAGCTGCTTGGCCAATGACCGAATATAGTTGGTGGTCGCAGCTTTTGTCTGTGCGTAGTCATACAAATCTTCCGAGGGGTCTGCGGCCTGTACCGATGTTGTACCGATAATTACAGCTCCAGGTTTAAGATGAGGCAAGGCTGCCTTAATAAGCCAGAAAGGTGCATAAATATTGGTTTTCATCGTGGCATCAAATTCCGCAGTGGTGATATCCAATATCGATGGTTTTGTCTGCTGCCGCGCCGCGTTGCTGACCAAAATATCCAGACCGCCGAGTTGAAGTACGGCGTCCTCAATCAGCCGAATACAAAACTCTTCTTTACGGAGATCTCCCGGAATAGCGACTGCCTTTCGGCCCGCCGCTTTTATCAAAGCGATGACTTCCTTCGCATCTTTCTCTTCCTCGGGCAAATAGTTGATGGCAACGTCGGCCCCTTCTCGTGCGTAAGCGATAGCTGCTGCACGTCCCATTCCCGAATCGCCCCCGGTGATCAATGCTTTGCGCCCTTGGAGCCTTCCTGATCCTTTATAACTATCCTCGCCATGATCCGGCCGGGGCTCCATTTCACTGCAGAGTCCAGGCCAGGGTTGAGACTGGCTCTTGAACGGCGGTTTTGGGTATTCTTTAACCGGATTGACCGGTCTGTCTTGGGTTTGGCCCGCTGAGCGATCTGGACTTCCAATGATACTCAATGCCAAGATTCCAGAACCTATTTTACCGATAGCAGCTCTTCTTCCCATATTATCTGAATACTTCATAGCTTTTTTCGTTTTTGGAAAAGGCCCAAAGAAATTGAGCCTCTTATATTTATTCTACAGATGTGTTTTTACAAAAAATGCACGTTAATCATGTCCTTCAGTTTTCACAATCTTGTTATAGATGCCCAATAGAAGGAACGGTGCAGCCCATTGGCCTACAAATAGGGCGTTTTTATCGTTCGACATGCATTTTAATGCGGCAGATACACCCATCGCCAGCAATGCTGCGCCTAAAAATACGGTGGATGGTAGTTTAGAAGTTTGATCTTCTATCTTTTTGGTGATTTCACCTTCGTTTCCTGTATTTAATGCCATAACTTAAATTTTTGATTTTTTAATAGTGTTCACGCTAGGTCTATTGTACACTTATTCAGCTTTTGAATTGAGATTTGTATCGGCCAGCGCGCTAAGATCTTCATCACATTTCTTTTCTTCACCCAGTGTTTCAAGTAGTAATTTTAAGGCATCCTTATGTGTTAACACTTTCGCAAAAGCCGCCAATGTGCCATACGTGGCAATTTCGTAATGCTCCACCTTTTGGGCGGCAGCAATAATTGCTGCATCGCGGACAGATCCAGCTTCTGTTTCTTTCATAAGGCTTTCCGCCTCTTCAAGTAGCCCCGCCATAGCTTCGCATTTTTCGGCTTTTGCTTTCACTCCGATAAGCTCAAAACATTGCTCTAGGCGATCCACATGTGTTTCCGTTTCTGCCAGATGTTTAGAAATAGCAGATTTTAATTGTTCTGAACTTGCATTTTTCTCCATCTTAGGAAGTGCTTTCGTCAGCGCTTTTTCTGCCCAATAAATATCCTTTAATCCATCCTCAAATAATTCGGCTAGATCCTTCGCTGCCCCCGCTTCGGCAGGTACTTTTTTTCCTTCTGAATTAGCGTTTGAAGTTGCTGTGTTACCTGATTTTGTGTTTGTTTTACTTTTTTCTACTGTTGCTGTTGTTGTTGCCATAATACTAAGTTTTTATGCTCAAACGAGCGGTTCGTCAAATAAACAGCTCTCAAACTCTTTTCGTTCGCCAGAACTGTGTAAATCCTGCAAATCACGCATATACCACATTTTATAAGTAAAAACACGTTTTTCAAAAATTTAAATGATAGCGAACAACAACGCTATAATTAACGTACAAATCATATGACAATGCGTACTAACACAGTTAACGATCTGGCAACAACAGTGGTTCATCAACAAACGATTATAAATTAAACGCAGTATGAATAAAAAATGTACAGTTCAGGATGTCCGTCCAGGTATGGCCATCCTCGCTTTAGCGATTGTAGCGCAATCAGGCCCCCAAAATCTACCGAACGATATTCCGGAAGAGCATGAAGAAGAACTACCGGAAAATACACCGGATCAGGAACCCGAAATTGATCAGGAAGATTTGGAAACGGATGAAGAATTAGACTTCGCAGTTGATGCAGAAGAACCTGAAATACCCCGACAGGATGATTTCGGTTTCGATGAGGAAATTGGTTCAGCAGGTGAAGATGAATTTCCAGAAGAAGATGAAAGAGATGAAAACGAGGGTGCTAATGATGCGGAAGGGCTGCCTACGCAACCGGTGACAACACCTTCTGATTTAGATGCAACACCCCTATAACGTGGACAAAAAAACAGAAGAACCCCGCTCTTTTTCCAGTGTCGGGGTTCATTGCACCCTATCCTATCTCAATAACTTTTTCTGAAAACCAAAACGGACAAGTCCCGCCGTATTCTTCGAACCGGTTTTTTCAATTAATTGCTGCCGATGGCCCTCCACGGTCCTTTTGCTCAAAAAAATTTGATCAGCTATTTCCGCATTTGTATGTCCTTCCGCAATCAATTCCAATACAGACAGTTCGCGTTCAGAGATGTCGTATCGTGCCATTATTGCTGTACGATCAATATCCAACTGTGCATACTTTGATAAGTTTCGGATCAAATCAATACTTAATGCTGCACTGATATATTGTTGCCCACGTTTTACCTGCTGAATTCCGAATAAAATCTCTTCTACATTGGAATCTTTCGATAAATAGCCATCAGCGCCAAGATTTAAAACCTCCTGAACAATCTGGATATTGTCTTCCATAGATAAAACAATGATTTTTATGGCTGGATAATGTTTTTTTACTTCTTGTATAAACTGAATGCCATCCATTACCTCCATATGGATATCAGTCAGGATGATGTCCGGTTTGGCTCCCTTGAGAAATTCCAGGGCTTTTTGACCATTCTCCATCCCCGCAATTACAGTTATATCTTCTTGCGCCTCTAATATTAATTGGAAACCGGATCGTACTAACGTATGGTCATCTACCAAAAGCAACTGTGTCATAGCTATCTGTTTTCTTTCTTTCGTTTAGTGATTGATTTTTGAACGAAACAGCTTTCAAGCCAAAAATGTTTTAAAAAAATAGCTCTTGGCAAATGCATACATAACATCAACGGAAAGATTTTGACCGCCGCCGCATTCTTTTTTCTGGAAAGGTGTGAGAGATGTCTCTGCTAGAGCATATAAATAATTGAAGTCGCGCTATTCCTCCACGAGGGAATTAGTACGATATGTTTGCGTAAGCACCACAATTTTTGCTTTAAATACGCAAAATAGGCTCTTTTCAAACGCTACCTTCCTCGCCGCTGTTCACTTGAAAACACAACGAAAGAAGAACATATGTTTACATCCATCATTATTGGCATCGTCTTTATTTTCTTAGCATCCTATATCGTCATCAATTATAGAAGAAAGGGAAATAATACGCGAAACAGAAAAAATCGTTAACATTTAAATAATAGTATCATGAAAATCATTTTAAAAACCCTGGGAATATTACTAGCCACCCTCGCCTGTATAGTTGTCGTTCAGGCGCAAGACAGTAATCCCGCTCAGCCACAGTCTGGAGATCTGGACTTTGCCAGCAAAGCCACGGCCAGCAACAATTTCGAACTGCAGGCGGCAAGCATTGCTCTTGCTAAATCGCAAAACCCAACGATCAAACAATATGCACAGATGATCACTGATGACCATACCGCTGCAGGAAATGAACTATCGACCATTGTAAAAAATAAAAATTGGCAGCTGCGTACGAGTGACGATCAAAATTATAAAGCCATGATCGACCAACTCAATAAGGCCGACACAGCCAATTTTGACCGCGTTTACACTGATCTGATGGTTAAGAGCCATCGAGATGCAATTTCACTTTTCAAAGATGCAAGCGCAGGCACAGCAATTACAGATGCTGACCTGAAGAAATTTGCCACCGATAAAATTCCGGCGTTCGAAAAGCACCTTGATCAGCTTAAAAATTGGCAACCTTCAGATCCTTCGATAAGTGACATGCCCATTACACCAAATGCGCCATCCCCAGCAATCAAGAATAAGGTACCAAAACCGACATTAAAATAACAACATATTTTTTCCAATCATTCACTCCGGAGGACAAAGCCATTACGGCTCTGTCCTTCGCTATTTCTTACATCACATGGAACAGACATTCGACTACATACACGAACTCCTTAATAGACAAATGGCGCTACGTGCCAAAATTGAAGAAAGCCCTATTGCAGGCGAAATAAAAATGAGCTATGGACGGGATTTTTATCAGGAAGAAGTGCGCTCCACGGGGCTAGCGATGATTCGCGACGGCTGGGATATGGAGGGCGAACAACTGATCCTCGATTTTGTGCATGAACACTATCCAATGCGGGTTAAAGATGAACTTACCTGGATTAATAAAATGATGCATTACCTAGCGGCTGTTACCGACACCTTTATCGATAATCTACATGCCGAGGGCTACCGTTTTTTACAGGGAAATGTAGACATGCCCAATGAACACGCGATATTCTACCCAGTCCATGAACTAGATGCATTCGGAAAATTATCCCAAGAACTCGGAATGAATACCATCGTAGATCTGAAAATATCAAATCAATTAGAACAGTTGCAAGGTTGGATCTATTATCGTTCGGGAAGTAACTAATTTTGTTTAAGCCGAGGTAACTTTTGAATCATGAAATACGGCTTCGGCTTTAACTTGCTCAAGAAACTTACTCCTAAACCATTCAATCTGTTGCACGTTCTGTAAACCTACCTGAATTGATACAACATAGGCATCCGCCGTAATATCCTTTGTTAAAATTTTCATGGGCAGGCTTCTGTCGATCTCCTTAAAGCTAGTAATGGTATCTTCCAACCACTTTTTCCACTCTTCGATGCTGCGTGCCGTAACGATGGTCAACTGAAGATTCAGACGGATATCCGATTCTTCGAACGTCCAGTTGACCAGGCGACCGGAAAGGAGATCTCCATTTGGTATAATAACTTGGGCCCCTTGGTCTGTTAATAAGGTGCTCGATCGGATACCCACCTGCATGACCTGCCCTTTTTTATCAGCAAGTTCCACATAATCCCCCACTTTAAACGGACGTTCAAATACCAAAATCACACCTGAAACAAAATTGTTGATAATATTCTGCAGGCCTAAACCTATCCCCACACTTAATGCACCGACAATGACGGTCAGCTTGTCAACTCCCAACCCCAGAATACGTATTCCTATGAGGAAGCCAACAATAAAAATGACAACACGTACGAGTGGTAATAAGGCTGTTCGGCGCTGATTTTTTTTCGCGTCGGGCTGATCAAGAAGGTCTTTTAAATTTTTTTGTATCCAATTTGCTGTCCATATGACTGCAAATGCTAAAAGCACATCGCCATACGTATAATTAACACCACCAATGGTGTGGGTATTATTTAACAAGCGATCCCCAAGTCGACGAATTTCACTTGTGATATGCAAGGTGTTGGCCCAGATAATAATGACCAATATACCCGCAAATAGGCCAATAATACGACGGAGTGCGGCAAGTATCTTCTGCTTATCAAAGCGATTTATAAAACGGTCTTCTTTCGAATTTTCATAAGAGTTGAGTAAATCATGAGACAGCATGTCGCGGAATGCATGCAGGGAGAATGCTTGCAATAGCCCTACAGCTCCAGCGATACTGCATGTACGGGCCAGATTTAGAAAACCAAACAGATTAAATATAATGGCGGCCATACTGATAATTAGCAGTAACCATCGTGAAAAGGGGCGCAGATAATCAAAAGGTATTTTTCCGTCGACCTTCCGCCCGAGGTGCCAAAGCAGGCAAATACCCGATAAATTGATCAACATGACAATAATTCGCGACATCCAACCTGTATCCAGCACTAGATTGCTGGCAAGTACCAATAGATAATAAAAAAATACATACTGCATCATCTTCAGATGCTGATTGGATAACTCCGAGCGAATCAAAAGATATAGAAAGCCGAAAATAAGCAGATAGCTCAATTCGAGCACGATCACGGGGATTCTAAGGGAAGTCAGTGGCAGGAGAATAAGGAAAAAGACCGCAAACTTGAGGACAGGAATCCACCACGGTTGATTGCGATGTAAGGGCAATGTCTCTTCGGCCCCTATGGCACGTCTGCGCATCTGATAAAGCCAATAAAAATAAATAAGGCTCAGTAGGATAAGGAGGAAACGACCATCCCAGGCACTATCGTAGTAACGCTGCGATAGTCCATCCTGCTCCAGGTTCTTTTGTATTATACTTTTCCAGTGATACCAAAAGGTTCCTTCTTGCGCTGCCTGAGTCACATTCTGCTGCTGCTCGGCCTTGTCGCCAAGGTCTTGCATGTCCAACAGGAGCGATTCAATATCACGTTCTAGTGTTGCGGCACTATCTTGCACCGCCCGCCATGAGTTGGCCGTGGAGTCCTGGGGCACCGTTTGCTTGCGCAACACCGTAACTTTTCCCTGTAGATCATGCACAGCGGGTTTAACCAGGCTGATATACTGCTGTACTTGACTGGGCACGAGCCGACCATCATCCGGCCGCTGCCAGGCGACTCCTCGCTTTACACTGTCCAATCCAGTATAATAACGATCAACCTGCTCACGCCATTGTTCCAAAAAGTTTCTAGCCGAGGCCAGTGGATTACTCGGCAACGAATCAAGAATACTGACCGAATCCTTCGATCGCTCAACGGAATCGGCCTTTTGTGCGTGCACCGTATAAAAAAATAGGCTAAGCTGGATGACCAAGCTTAGCCTTAGCATGGCGCAAATTATTGGGCCCATAATCTTTTACGTTTTAAATTTGTCTTTATGTTTAATCGGGTTTAGCCGGAGAAGGCTGCCGCTGCAAAGAATCGGTGCTGTCCCGGCCAAGCGAGTCATTTATACCAACACCAACCTGCCCATCATCGGGTGTATTGGAGGAATCATAGCTACCGTTTGCCTGATTGCCTTTATTGCTGCTATTGCCGCATCCCCATAGTCCAAGGATTGCCAATATCAATAAACTAATCTTTTTCATATGTTTTGAGTTTAAGTATGAAATTATTCGAAAAGTGAACAGTGCAAAAAAAACAATGGTTCTCTTTAGTTCGCATTTAAGTAAAAATATCTCCCTATCGTAGAAGTACGCAACAGGTCAAACGTCGACAAACGCGTGTTCATGTTACTCAATGCTGCCTGTTCAATCCTCAGCTTTAGTTCGATCCAAATTGTCCAATGGTACAGCTTCCTGTGCGGTCCCAGCCTTATTTTTAGTCGTATCTTTTCCACGGCTACGGTGAATATTGTCTAATGGTAGACCATTCTGGTTGACTGTTGTATCTACTTTCTGTTCCTTTTCGCTACTTTTGGTTCTATTATCGCAAGATGTTGCTGCCACAGCTGCGAATGCGATGGCCAAATACAAATATTTAATCATAGTTTTTAACTTTTATTATTATTCGTTACCCCTTCCCCGTTTCGCTATGTGGAGCATCAACGGGCTTTGATTCAGGTGATCCTTTTTGACGTAGGAAAATGGTGAATACAACAATGGCCAAAACAGACAAAAATTCACTTTGCCAGTTCTGGAAAGTTTCAAACCAAAATTGAGGCATAATGAGGTACGTCCATGCGTCATCTACCGGTAAACCTTCAAGCCGCTGTTCGGTGTTGTGCTGTCTCCAGCTTCCATAAAAGTGCATAACCCAACTCCCCAAAAAAAGTAGCGCAAAGCAAATGAATAGCGATGAACTATATAATTTCAACAGCCAGCCACCTTTTCTAACAGGATAAGGGGTATTCGGGCCGGGCTGCGGTTCACGGTCTACCTCTACTTTTTCCCCTATTTTTTTTGATTCAGCAGAGCCCCATTGGCGTAATCCCACCGTCAGAATCACATACATCGCCATCTGCAGAAATTCACTCTCAAAATTTTCAAAAGTTGCGGATGTAAAATGTCCTGTGCCCAAATAATTAACGATATCCAGCGGTGCCTGATTGGCCTCCAGCAACTCTTCATTATGTACTTTCCAACCCGTAAAACATTGCATGCCTAGGGAAAAGACAAAAAGCGCTGCAAACACCAGGCTTAGGCCATTACGATAAAAAAAAGAATAATTTTTCTTGTTTTCCATAGCAAGATTTATTTTATTATTAAGTACATATAACTTCAATAAAAACTTAACTATTAAGTATTCATGCCTTTTCCTTGAGTATAAAACTTATTCGCCCATTCGGCTCCATCAAAGCCATATCCACTTCATCGAGGTGCTTACTATTTGTCTCTAACCGCAAGCTCGTCAGTAGATCAGTACGGCTTACCCCCAACCGGTCCATTTGATCCCATTGGATTTTACCGTTCTTGTATAAAACAGCGGGCTTACCTTTTACCATATTACCCAAATAGGGAAGCCTGGCCGATACCTGGGCTAGGATTTTATTGACAATAATCATCACGAAGCCGGCAAACACGGTTGACAGGAATGGCGAAGCGCCAACTATTCCCCGCGCTAATACCGCACCTAGCATAATAATGATGACGAAATCTACTCCAGACTTTCGGCCGAGAATTCGAATTCCGCCCAATCGAACCAAAAAAAGTGCGATGATAAACATCATAAACGCACGCGCCCCCATTTGTATCATCGTCAGGTCTTCACCAGAGCCAAAAAAACTGTCCATATTTTTATACCGTTTAGATCGTTGTTATACGCCCATCTTCATCATGAAGCAATGTGCTCTTTATTTATTTCAAAATAGCCTACTTTATCTCAGAACATCGGTAGGAGCCTTCCCTGTTCCCTCATTTTTCAAATTGAGTACTTTTACCTATTCAACAGGCGGATAATACGTTTTCATCGACAGTCAACAAACTACTGCATTTAATTGACTGTCTTTAAGAAAAGCAAACGATATGATTCATTTAGATAATCCACCTGAAGATTGTCTCGCCTTCTTTCAGGATACATTGCGGCTGCTCCAGGATAGCGGAGCTCAATTTATGGTGGGCGGTGGTTTAGCCATGTTTCACTACACGGGGATCATACGGCCTATTAAGGATATGGATATCTTTTGCAAAAGCAGCGAATACCCAAAAATTCTTAAACATCTTGCCGCTAATGGTTATGAGA
This sequence comes from Sphingobacterium sp. UBA5639, assembly GCF_002421245.1. Taxonomy (NCBI): domain Bacteria; kingdom Pseudomonadati; phylum Bacteroidota; class Sphingobacteriia; order Sphingobacteriales; family Sphingobacteriaceae; genus Sphingobacterium; species Sphingobacterium sp. UBA5639. The sequence continues at coordinate 145,147 of NZ_DIJR01000024.1, read as the reverse complement.
CCGAATTGACAGATGTGCGATGGCTCGCCAAGATTTACAAAGACCCCTATTTCATTGATATTATTTTCGATAGTGTTAATCACAATTGCACTGTTGAGCAGGATTGGTTTGACAGAGCACCTGAAGGTACTCTTTTTGATGCTGATGTACGTTATGTACCAGCAGAAGAGCTAGTATGGTGTAAGCTATATGTACAAAACAGAGAGCGGCATGACAGCGCTGATATTAACCATATTTGGCTAAAATATGGAAAAAGTTTGGACTGGAACCATTTACTAATGCGAATGGATCAACATTGGCACCTCTTGTTGGCTCAAATGCTCATCTTTCAGTTTACTTATCCGCATGACTATCGCGATATTCTCCCAAAAGACTTATTTGATGAGCTCATTAAACGCGCAGCGGATCAATATGAATTGCCTCCTTGTTTGGAGAAAGTTTGTCTGGGACCCTTGATAGATCAAACGCAATATGAAATTGATATTAAAGAATGGGATTATAAGTCATACACAATAAAAACTGTTTAATATGAACAAGAAGACAACCATAGCCGCATTGGGCGATATACATATGAATGCAAACCAGCACGGAAAATGGAAAACCAAATTTGAGGAGATTTCGGAAAAGGCTAAAGTCCTTTTACTTTGCGGTGATCTAACGGATACGGGGGATGAAGAAGAAGCAGAATTACTTGTTGCTGAACTCCAATCCATTAAGGTTCCAGTCATCGCCGTACTGGGAAATCACGACTATGAGAAAGGACGACAAAAGCAGATCCGCCAAATTTTGACAGACAGTAAAATTACGGTCTTGGATGGTGAAGCTATCGTGATCGAAAATATTGGTTTTGCTGGCGTAAAGGGCTTTGGCGGTGGTTTTGACCGTTATATGTTATCCATGTTTGGTGAAGATGCCATGAAAAGTTTTGTGCAGGAAGCTGTAAACGAATCGTTGCTTTTAGATCGAGCTTTGGCGCGCCTCGAACAAGAACATGCAGACATAAAAAAAGTTGCCTTAATGCATTACGCGCCCATTGCTGAAACCGTTTTAGGTGAGCCCGAGCAAATTTATCCTTTTTTAGGGTCAACGCATTTAATGGAACCTTTGCAACGGCGTAAAGTAAGTGCTGCCTTCCACGGGCATGCGCATGCCGGAAAATTCAAGGCCCTGTCCCCTTCTGGAATACCGATTTACAATGTGGCAGTGCCCGTTTTAATGGCCCAGCATGGAAGTGAAGCCGGCTTTGCATTCATTGATATTTAGCATTATTTTTTACTCGTCCGAAATTGCGTTATCTGATGCATTGGTTTTTCGTTTAACAATCTGCTTGAGTTGGGTATGAAGCGTGATAATATTCCCCACAAGTAGGCTTTCTTTCAATCCGGCACGAAAACGTTTTTTCATAATACGTTTGACAAGCTGTGGACTTACTTCGCCATTTTCCTGTACCTTTCCAAGCCAACGAAGCGATATAAATGCCAGAAGTGCGGCAATAAGGAATAGAAAATTCCATTCATGCAGATAGATCAGTTTGGCGATAGTCTGGAGGTTGGGACTTTTCCAGGAGATGCTAATCTGAAGCTCGCGAGTTGCAAAATAATCAACTAACAATCCTCCTAAAATAGGTCCCAAGGCTGTAAAAAACGAAGCGACCATATTTTTTACAGTGATATAGACAATTGCATCTGTCTTGGGAGCGAGTTTCAGGCCAATGTTTGTGAGGGCGAGATTAATGCCTCCAGTGGAGATTCCCGTCATGATATGCAGAAATAGGAGTAAAAGTAAATTGGGCAATGCACGCGAATAGATTCCGACAAATATCCATAATAAAATGCAACAAATGTAAATGGGTGCTGTGAGGTAGATAATACTTTTGTTACTATAACGATCCGAAAGGTTTCCCCATAAGCGTAGGCCCAGGACACTAGCTATCTGACTGAAAACAGTAAGCAGGATGACTATTTTCATCGAAAGCCCCAATGTTTTTAACATAAAGACCGTAAAAAAGGGTATCGCTAAATTAATCGCCAACAACCAAGCCGCATTGAAGATCAATAAATTTTTAAAATTTTTATTTTTAAGCGGCTGTAGCAACAAACTTCCCAAATGTCCCCCAGACATCTGTTGTTTGGGCTCTTTGGCCTGTACCAAAAAAAAGGCACCAACTGCTCCTATAGCCCCTGCGATTAAAAAGTATATGCCGTAGAGCTTTGGTAGTTGCATAACGGCATGATTGGTATAATAGTCAACTAACGCTGCGACAATGATGCTAACTGTAATATTCGTCAATTGCATGATGCCCGTGCGCTTGGAAAAATAAGTACCCAAACGTTCCTCAGGAACGAGGTCTTTAATCCAGGAATTCCAGCCTGCGCCACCTATCGCGCTGAGAAGGTAATGGATGAACATAAAACTGAGCAAGGTCGTAAAAGAGAAATCGACTTCCCGCCACATTAAAAGCCCAACCAGGACCAAAGGCATTTTTGCAAGAAATACAGCGAATACGGTTATTACTTTCCGATTCGGGTAAATCTGCATGACGAGAATGGTCAACAGCTGGGCAAGATTACATAAGGTTGGAAAGGCCGCCAACAGTCCCAGCTGAAAGTTACTTGCTCCCATCAACAAACCTGCTCCGACCAAAATAACACCGCTGCTCAAACAGACAACAACCTCTGAACATACACCGTCTATGATGACCATTCGGAGGCTTTTGTCAATATCTTGTGTTTCGAGATGATGTACCGGTCTGAGATCCATAGCCTTTTCTCATGTAACAGCTGCTCCAGGATGTTAGTTCCCTTAAAATGAATTAATGAGCTTAATACGTTCGGCGAAGTACTTCCAACATACAATTGGGTATTAGTCCATCCAACCAAGTCGTTACCACAGCCGTTCATTAAGCAAAGGTTAAAAGCGCGTTTCCTTCTGCGAAATTGAATCGCTAAAAACGGCGTTTTTCCATTGTTGAAATTAAAAATTGTTTATGACACACAAACCACGCGTATTAACATGGCATATCCATGGATCGTACTTGTATTATTTATCCCAAGGTGACTATATCTTATATATTCCATATACGCCCGAAAGAGGACCTCGCTATGGCGGACGGGGAACAACCTTCCCTTTTGGCGACAATGTGATTGAAGTTCCTGCCGGCGAAGTGCGTAATCTCGACCTAGATCTTATCCTTTTTCAATGCGATGAAAATTACTTGGAAGATCAATATCTGATCCTGTCTGAAGTGCAGCAACAGTTACCTCGTATCTATATTGAACACGACCCGCCATGGCAGCATCCCTGTGATGAAGTTCATCCAGTCACCAATCCAGCCGTTACACTGGTGCATGTGACACACTTCAACCAGTTAATGTGGAAGGCAAATATTCCGGATGTACGTGTCATCACACATGGTGTAGATACACACGATGTCGCTTACAATGGTCGATTGGAAAAAGGGATTGTCGTTATCAACAACCTTCCCTCCCGTGGACGCATGCTAGGTAGCGATATTTTCAAGTATGTACAAAAGCAGGTACCATTAGATCTCATCGGAATGGGTAACGAACCCTATGGGCTTCGTGAAGTGCTCCATCCGCGCCTACCCGAATTTATTAAAGACTATCGTTTCTTTTTCAATCCAATACGGTACACAAGTTTGGGCTTAGCAATCTGCGAAGCTATGATGGTGGGTCTTCCCATCGTTGGATTGGCTACCACAGAGCTTTCTACCATTATTGAAAATGAAAAAACAGGCTATATCGGCTTAGAGATCGAAGAGCTCATCGCTAAAATGAAAATGCTGCTGAATAATCCCCAACATGCACAGCAGCTCAGTGTAAACGCACAGCAGAAAGCAAAAGAGCTTTTCGACATAGTTCGATTTGGACAACAATGGGAGAATTTAATTAATGAAAAAATTCATCAATATATACTATCATGAAAAAAAGAATAGCTTTTATTAGTGATCATGCCTCACCCTTAGCGACCCTCGGAGGTAAAGACAGCGGCGGCCAAAACGTTTATGTTGCCGAGGTTGCCATGCAGCTCGCTTTGATGGGCAATCAAATAGACATCTATACGCGATGTGAGCATCCAAGCCGAGAAGGGGTCGTCCTCTGGAAACCAAATATAAGGGTCATTCATATTGTCGCAGGCCCCAAAGATATACTCCCAAAGGAAGAGCTTTATGGACATATCGATGAATTTACCGCCCATACAATCGAATTTATGACCGCTAACCAGCTGAGCTACCAGTTGGTACATGCGCATTTTTGGCTGTCGGGTATGGTGGCCATGGAAATCAAGAAACAACTGCATATCCCCTTTGTTATTACTTTTCATGCCCTAGGTGCGGTGCGCCGCTTACACCAGGGGGGCTCAGACAAATTTCCGAAAATTCGTGAAAAAATTGAGAAAGATATCATTTGGGCAGCCGAACGCGTCATTGCCGAATGCCCAAACGATCTGAAGGACTTGATTCAACATTATCAGGCGCCACAGGATAAAATAGAAATTATTCCCTGTGGTTTTAATCCGGCTGATTTTCATCCAACAGACCGCACCGAAGCAAAGGAAAAGCTTGGACTTGATTCCGCGTACACCTACATTTTGCAACTTGGTCGCATGGTGAAACGAAAGGGAATAGACAATGTGATCGAAGCCTTTTCCCATGCGCACCATGCGCTGCCCGAATTGCGGCTATTGGTCGTTGGTGGAAATCTGGCGACAGCGGAAGACCGCGCAGAATTTGATCGTCTGCATCATCTGTGTATCGAGTTAAAAGTGGAAGATAAGGTCATTTTCACGGGACAACAGCGTCGTGATCTGCTTAGGTACTATTATGCTGCAAGTGAGCTTTTTATCACCACGCCGTGGTATGAACCATTCGGGATTACTCCGCTGGAATCCATGGCCTGTGGTACGCCCGTAATTGGTGCCGATGTGGGCGGTATATCGTTTACGGTAAGGCATGAAGAAACCGGCCTTTTGGTAGCGGCACAACAGCCACAACAATTGTCTGCTGCGATTGTTGACCTGATAAATAACGACCGTAAACGATTGAAATTTTCTGTTAATTCTCTACGCCATGTTAAATCCTTTACGTGGAAAGTGGTCAGCGAAAGTATTGCGCAGCTTTATGCACAATGTTTGCCTCAGGATGCTGAAAAAGAAACAATTACGCAGATCAGGCAAAGCTTTTTGGGTTCCTCAAAGACTTTCGAAAAAGCGGCAGAATCTTTGGCGCTTGGCATAGCCAGGCTGTCGTCCAAAATGGTCTCTGTATTGCATGAAGGTAAAAAAATCATGATCTGCGGCAATGGTGGTAGTGCCGCGGAGAGCCAGCATTTCGCTGCCGAGCTCGTGGGTCGATTTGAAATACCACAGCGTCCCGGCTATCCGGTGATCTCGCTTAACGCTGATGTGGCGGTTCTCACCGCATGGGCAAACGACTTTGGCTACGAAAGCGTATTTGCAAGACAGGTACAGGCACTTGGGCAACCAGGAGATATGCTGATCTGTTTAAGTACAAGTGGCAACTCGCCCAATATCCTAAACGCATTGAAAGAAGCCAGTAAAGCTGGGGTGATTTGTGCAAATTTGCTGGGAAAAGATGGTGGCGAGGCCACGCAATTCGGAGATCATAATCTCATAGTTCCTTCCGATCACACGGCCCGTATTCAGGAAGTACAGCTACATATTATTCACCAGCTCTGCGCACTGGTGGAACAGCGGATGGCAAATCTGAGTAGGAAAAATGAACACTTCGTTATACATAATAAATTGATCGCATCATGATGGAGAGCGCTGTATTTCTGGATAAGGATGGAACGCTGATTAAGGATGTTCCCTACAACGTTGATCCCGCACGCATCGTTTGTTATTCCGACATTTTTGAGCCTCTAAGAGGGTTACAAAAAAGGGGCTATAAGCTCATTGTTATCAGCAATCAGTCGGGTATTGCCCGACGTTATTTTACAGCTGAAGATTTGGATATCGCTTTTTCAGCATTGCACGAACTACTCCGCTACGAGCACATCCAATTAGACGGTATCTACTATTGTCCACACGGCGATGTCATGGACGAACCGCAATGCTCCTGCCGTAAGCCTTTACCCGGAATGCTCTATCGGGCTGCCAAGGAGCTGAACATAGATTTAAAAAAATCCTGGATGATCGGCGATATCCTAAGTGATGTCGGCGCCGGCCGTGCGGCAGGCTGCAGGACCATATTGGTAGACCGAAGCCAGGAAGAAAGGAAACAGGAGCGAATTTCTGATCCTAAATATACACCAGATTTCATCGTAGATGATTTTTACGGATTGGCGCAACTTATCAACTCAGAAAAAGTAGATTATGAAAGATATAGCATTAAATAAACTTGTCGAAAATGGTTTTGACAATCCAAGGGTCCTTGTTTTGGGAGACTGTATGCTGGATATTTATCTAGATGGGGAATGCAAGCGGCTTGCTCCCGATGTCGCCGTACCCGTGCTCGATGTCCAATCCGTAGAACATTGCCTTGGCGGAGCCGGGAATGTGATCACGAACCTCAGCAATATGGGGGCCGTCGTGTCGGTCGTTAGTCTGTTGGGCGACGATAGCAGTGGACAGACAATAGCACGCAGTGTGCAGCGACAGGGAATTGACACGGGTGGCCTGCTCTATAATAAAAATTGTCAGACACTAACAAAAACACGATTACGTAGAGATGGACACTGTCTGCTTCGTTATGATATTGGTCAGAAGTATCATTTTAGTGCAGCGCTGGCCAACCAATATCTGACAGCGGTAAAAAAAGCCCTTCAACATGTCGACATTGTTTTTATTGCAGATTATGGAAAAGGTAACATCACGGATGAGCTCATTGTGCTGCTCGCCGAAGAACAGCAGGTTGAGCCCAAAATTATTGCCATAGACAGCAAAGATTACGACAAGTATGCATGCCTAAATCCCGACTTAATTAAGCCCAATTATGACGAAGCAAGAAAAATCCTGAGCCAGGAAGAAGAGGACGACCGCCTAACACAAGCATCGAAATGGCCCGAAAGCCTAGCTGCCTTGTCTCAGGCGAACTGGGTGGCACTTACCCTTGATAAGGATGGTGTTATCCTCTTTAAAAAAGGTGGTTCAGCAAAGCACTACCGGGTTCCTGCTTTAAAAGAAGGTAATTTCTCCGGCGCTGGCGACACCTTTCTGACCGTGCTTTGCTTGGCTTACTATAATAAACTTGATGCGGATATTGCGATAGCACTGAGTATAAAGGCAGCACAGATCGGTATACAAAAAAATGGTACAGCACATTGTAGCTGCACGGAATTAGCCCAGCGCCTTACGAACAAAGATGATAAATTAATTACCGACCTGAATCATCTTGAAGCACTATGCGATGGACTTCGGAAAGAAAATAAACTCGTATTCACCAACGGTTGTTTCGATATTTTCCATGCCGGCCATGCCCATTACCTCGGTGCAGCTAAGGCACAGGGTGATATTTTGATTGTCGGCATCAATACAGACGAGAGCATCAGACGTTTAAAAGGAGCAACAAGACCTGTCAATTCGCTTGACGATCGAATTGAAGTATTGCGGGCGCTTGGAGCTGTAGATTATATTGTACCGTTTGGTGATGAATTATCGGACAACCCTATCCCGATCATCGAAAAGGTTAAACCGCATATCTTTGTAAAAGGTGAAGCATACCAAAATAAAGAACTGGCCGAACAAGGGCTACTGCAAATACTAGGGACACAACTCGTATTTATTCCGCATGTCCATCAGCAGTCGACTACTAAAATCATTCAGCGGGTGCAGGAAAAGGACAATCAACTGTTAAAGAAAATCAGCTAAAATGGGGACTTGGAAAGATTGTAAAAACATGTTGATCATTCGCTTAGACAATATGGGCGATCTGATCATGAGTAATGCAGCGCTTCAGGAAATTAAATCAGCGAATGGAAATTGTAAAATCACATTACTTGCGTCAGAAATGGCTGTTCCCATTATCCCCTACCTAGGCACTGTCGATGACTATATACAATACGATGCCCCTTGGATGAAATTGAGCTCGCATGACACGGTTGCTTCGACTGAAGCATTGATTGCTGCAATCAAAAAGCGGGAGTTTGATAGCTGTATTATTTTCAATGTATACAGCCAAAATCCAATGGCTTCGATCATGTTGGCATATCTAGCGGAAATCCCCCTGCGAGCGGCTTATATGCGCGAGAATCCCTATACGTTGCTTACCCATTGGATACCAGACAAAGAACCCCTGTTTGAGATACAGCACCAAATAGCACGTGATCTCGAACTGGTCAGACTACTTGGCATCAGCCGGTCGATCAATCGATTACCGAGCCTAATTGTACCCCGAGGTCAATTATCGAATTTAATTCCTTTACGTGGGGGGAAACAGATTATTGTCAATTGTGATGTTTCGGAGCAAAAAAGACGAATTCCCCGTGCTGTCGCACAACAATTGACGCGGCAGCTACTTGATTCAGCATTTCAGGTCATACTTGTTGGCAAGGAATACAACGATTACCTGAGATCATGTTTTTCAGAACTCGTAAGGGAAAATCTGATTAACCTTATTGGAAAGACGACAATTGATGATCTCCTACTCCTCGTAGCACATGCAGATGCTGTGCTCACGGTCAACACGGGCGTTGCTCATATTGCCTGCGCGCTGCAAAAACCAACGTTGGTCCTTTACGCTCAGACAAACCCGCAGCATATCCCATGGTCGCAGGATACTGACTTTATCCTTTACCCCGTCGACCCTGCTCTGCGCTCCAAAAATACGATTAACAGCTTTGTCGATAAGCAGAATGGATCATCTAGAATGACACCGTTAAGTGTTGAAAATATCATGGATAAATTGAATTCATTACTTAAGCATTCCTCCCAAAAACAGACAGCGCCGGAAGGACCCGTCTGATCTCGCGCACAATATGCTCTATGGCGATAGGTTTGGTCAGATCAAAAGTGGTATGCAGTGCTGTGTTGAGTGGCCCCCAACGCTCGGGCTCACCATCTAGACTCATGACCACACTTTTTGCTTCTAAGGCAGCGGCAATATGGGATATTCCTGTGCAGTTGCATACAAGTAAAGTCGATTCCTTCAAAAGACAGCCAAGCGTACCCAAATCAAGTCTGGAACAGAGGTTAAGCACAGGTCCTTCAAGTAAGCGCTGCAGTTCATTGACCAAAGATTCTTCAGCACTTACCCCAGTCAGGATAATCTGATATCCCATTTGCTGCATTAAGGTCGCAAGAAATCCGAAGTTTTCAATAGGCCAGCGTCGTTTGGCGTCCCGACTGCCCACATGGATAATAACGAAAGGATAGTTTATTTCAGCTTTTATTTTCCTATAGGCCTCCCAATCCTCGGGAAATAAGGGGAAATACATTGTACGATTTGGAATTTTTAAACCTAGAAATTCCATAAGAGCTAGGTGCCTGTTCACCTCGTGAAGCTTTCCTGGATAAGTCATCCAGTCGGGGTTGTCAATTGAAGCTATTGGTTGAAATCCTACCAGTCGCTTTGCCGCAAAATTCTGTAAAAAATCATTCACCACAGTTCCATCTCCCTGCATCTGAATCAGAAGGTCAAATTTTTCCGCTTGCATCTGCTTGACGAATCGTTCAAGATTGTCGGGATTATATGCAATTTCGGGAAGCTGCGGATGCCCGGGAAAATCCACATATTCATCGATGCAATCAAAGCGTTCCATCAATGTACGCATATGGGGCAAGCCGATAAAGTAGAGCTTGGCATTGGGATAATGCGACTTCAATGCCCTGACGGCGGGAATGGAACACAGGAGATCGCCCAGCTGAAGAGCCCGAAAAATAGCTATCTTAAACATACCATCGATTTTAAGGATAGACAACCCCCAAAGAAATACGGTTTGATTTATTCCTTTTTATCAATCAAAACGCTTTTCCTACGCTAAATCATATTATTTCAAACCTTCGCAGATTTACATCCGTTCTCTTGAAGTATAGAAAGAACGTAAATAAAATTAGTGATATGGAGAATTTAAAGAATAAGCGGATAGCGATATTGGTCGCGGATGGATTTGAAGAAATTGAACTGACTAGCCCAAAGGAAGCCTTGGAAAATGCAGGCGCCAAAACAGACATTATATCACCGGCTGAAGGAGCAGTGCGGGCAAAAAATGGAGATGAATGGTCAAATGACTATCCTGTCGATGTTGCTCTGCAGGAGGCAGAAGAGAATCGATATGACGGATTGCTGCTACCAGGCGGGGTCATCAATCCTGATAAATTGAGGACGAATAAAACGGCTATTGCATTGATCAATGCTTTCTGGGAACGGGATAAACCGATCGCAGCCATTTGCCATGGACCTCAATTACTGATTAACGCGGATCTGGTGCGTGATAAAAAAATAACGTCCGTTGAAGCCATTCAAATGGACCTGATTAATGCAGGCGCATTATGGGAAGACAGCGAAGTGGTGATTGACGACAAACTTATTACAAGTCGTACGCCCGACGATCTGCCCGCTTTTAATAAAGCCATCATTAAAGCGTTTGCGACAGAAAAAAAGAACAAAGCGTAGTAGTACAGTTTCAATAACGTATAAAATCGGCCAACCTTTAGATCTTGTAACATGTTCAGCATATAAATAACACATAAAACAGTATATTATGAATACAACAAAAAGTTCAAGCCATACGACTGCCAAAGGGCAATCGCAAAGCAGCAACGCTAACAAAGAAAAAAAATCAGCGACAACAACAGGAAAAAGTGCTTCAGCGTCTAAAGGATCGCAAAACGGAAGTTCTGATAAAACCAAAGCTGAACTCTTGGAAATGGCAAAGAAAATGGAGATCACCGGGCGTCACGATATGACGAAAGATGAACTTGCTAAAGCCATTGAGAAGCAGGGCAAAAAATAGAAATGTCATTTACGGACAAGTGCTGATTAGTCCTGAAAATAGATACAGATTTTCAGCTAGAAACTAAGCTTAACAGAAAGACCCGCAATTTTAAATGCGGGTCTTTCTTATTTCTTCCTTTCTTTTGGCCTATCTGTAGGATCATTGGGCATCTCGTTCAACTGATCCACCTGCGGGTCTACTCCGGCCTCGGCATCGCCCTGATCCTTATCGCCTACATCTCGCAGTGTCTCTCCATTTACACCTAACTTGACCTTTTTCTTTTTTTCCATTTCGGTTCCGACGACGCGGTTTTCATTTTTTGTTGCCATATTCCTCTATTTTTTGTTTTTATTGTTTAATCAATGTAAGAGCATGTGATGAAAACCGAAGCTGACAAGACCAGCTGTATTTTTTGTATTCGTTTTCTCGATCAGTTTCTGTCGGTGCCCTTCCACCGTACGTTTGCTCAAAAAAATACGCTCTGCAATTTCGCCGTTGGTGTATCCCTGTGCGATAAGTTCCAAGACATGCAATTCGCGCTCTGAAATATCATATTTTAACAAAACACGATTTAGGTCTGGAGCCCTGTCCGCAAAGTTTTTATAATCGTTAAGGCAGGAAACACTTAAGGAACCACTGATATATTTTTCTCCTTTGGCAACCTGCCGTATACCAAAAAGTACCTCATCACAACTACTATCTTTCACTAAATAGCCATCTGCTCCTGCACGCAATACATCTGCGGCAATGTGTTTGTCATTTTCCATCGTCAAGGCAAGGATTTTTATATCGGGGTATTTCTGTTTAACGAAATCAATGAGAGCTATCCCGCCCATTTCACCCATATTAATATCCGTAAGGATCATATCTGGTCGCTGATCGACATTCAACACATCCAAAGCTGCTTCAGCACTTTCAACATCAGCCAAAACAGTAATGTCATCTTGCGTTTCTAAAATCAGCCGAAAACCACTTCTTACCAAATGATGGTCGTCAACAAGCACTATCTGAATCATAGCTATCTGTTTAATGAACTTATGTACTTCTAGGAACAGTACCCAATTTTAAAAAGTTTTTTACAATTGAATTTATCTAAAAAATAAAGAAAATAAGATTGATTTTCTTTTTCTATCATAATAGCAAATATAGAAAGCGAAACGCTTTTGACCTGAGCTTTGTTCTCCTACTAAGTGCATGCAGGTGGCATGCCATCATTAAACGATAGATAATATGAAAAACTTAACAAAATTAATTGCCGTCAGTCTATTATGCTTAGCAGCCTATGGATGTAACGGCGCTAAAACTGATGATCAAAAATCACAGGAACTGATGCGTGATTCCGTTCCCAACGATACCACGACGATACAATATCGCGACACCACATCTGCCGAATCCCGTGGAGAAATCCCGCCGACACCACAGCCGGATACAACGACAAAAAAATAAAACGAATGTAACTTGGCTATTGTTCTTGGCTTGATAATAGCATAATTATGAAGTCCTCCCGTCGTGAGATGGCTGGAGATTAGATTTATTGTAGAGAGCTAGACAATGTAAACATTGTCTAGCTTTTTTATTTGGGCACTATTCGAAGGTCAGATTGATTTTCGAAAATCCCAATCCCTGTAAGAGTGGTTTAAAAACGGTGGTTGCATTGGCCTTGGTCTGCTGCAGGATATCCGATTTCTTTACATCATCAGCAACAGCTTTTTCCGCAGCTTTATAAGCTTCATCCACGAGCTCTGCTTCGCGCAAAAAAGCCATTTTCGTATCATATACTTTCGACGCCTCGTGGTCGATCTTGATGTAACAAATTTCTGGAGCCGGCAATTTGATGGAGACCGAATCCCCTAAAACCGTGATATCTTCCGGACTAAGTTTCGTCAGATTCACACAGCCTACAGCATCTGCTTTCACGATGAGTAATACACTTGCATCCGGTAAAAAAGTATTCACGTTTTTGTGCTCTACAACATCACTGTAACGGTATTTGACCAATTCCAGTTTTCCCATGGCTTCAATACGGTCCACCAACAGCTGATGTTTACTTTCCACTGTCGGTCCGCTGTTATATTTATGATACACAAACCAGGCGCCAACTGCCAAAATGGCTACGATAATTAAAAATTTTAAAAATTTTCCCATAAACTATACTATACAAATTAAAGACCAAGTTGCTTTTTTAGACATTCAACCTGAAAATATTACCTCAATATTATTCTTCAGGGTCACTAAATGGGCATACTTGAAAATTATACCTTTTGATAGACAATTGTTTAGTTAAAAAGTTTAAAAAACATTTGGAACATATGAGCTATAATACTACTTTTGTGACATCAAAATCACGGTAGGTATAGCTCAGTTGGTTAGAGCACTAGATTGTGGTTCTAGGGGTCGTCGGTTCGAGCCCGATTACTTACCCAAAAGGCAGATCAAATGATCTGCCTTTTTTGTTTCTAGTCCCGTCTGTTTGCTCCCGTCTGTTAGCGCCACATAAACCCGCCAATACGGAAAAAGCGGAGCAACTTGTTGATCACGGTTAAAGCAGGTTTTTTAATCTTCCATTTTAATCCATCGAATCCTGTGGGAGCCGCATTGAAATCTTTCACTGTCGCCGCCCCTGTTTTCATATGGATCGGCGCTTCATCCCTTCGATGTTTCTCCACTACCAGAATGCTATCATAGTAGTGTAGAGAGCCTACCGAACGCGTAAATCCATTGACCTTCAATCCACGTTGCTCGGAATGGTAAGCATTGATGTAATCAATAAAATTTTTACTATACTCTATAAAAGTACCGTTCCTTTTATGGCCACCACCATAAAATACCTGATAAGATGTATGTAAATCTTCACAAAGGTATACGCCATTGTCTTTCACATGATCAAAAAGCTCCTCAAACGTCACAATCTGTTGTTTCATCGTATGGCCACCATCATCAATCAATATATCGATCGGCGGAATAGACTCTTTTACCTGACGCAGAAACTTTCGGTCGGACTGCGAACCAATAAAGATCTCGACATTTTCTTCTTCGAGTTCCTTACAGTGCGGATTGATGTCAATACCATATATTTTAGCACGATCGCCAAAATAGTTCTTCCACATCTGCAGACTTCTACCCTGAAAAACCCCAACTTCCAACACCACGATCTCTTTGCCTTTGAAACGACTAAAATGTCTGTCGTATATATCGAAATAATGCATCCATTTATTGATTAGCTTCGCATTATTATTTCGGAAATAAGTTTCTAACTCGTTCATGTCCTTCGGTCTATTTTAAGGGGTTCTGGTTTTTTATGTGTTGAATTTATTGAAATATAACGAAAAAAGCAACGATATATTTTTCTTCCAGTCGAATTTTAAAATTCAATTTTAAAACATTCAAATTATTTTCCTACATTTACATAACTAGTTATATAATTACTTATAATACGATGGAACTATTTGAAAAAACAGGAAAAATAGCCTTAGGTAGCAGATTGCGCTACATGGCTTCCAACATCACAGAAGAAGCCGCCCGGATACACGAGCTTTATCAGATTGAATTTGCACCCAAATGGTTTCCCGTATTCTTTATTTTATCAGAAGGTGATTCCAAGACAATTACTGATATAGCAACAGAGATTGGCCACTCCCAGCCATCGGTCACTAAAATCGTTAAAGAAATGATCGAAGCGGGCCTACTTGAAGATAACCTTCGCTCTATGGATAAACGGAGAAATATGGTTGGATTGAGTAATAAAGGAAAAATGCTATGGGAAAGAATGAAAATTCAATGTATCGATATCGATCGTGCCATTGATGGGATTATCCAGGAAGCTACGCACAATCTATGGGAAGCTTTAGCGGAATGGGAATTTCTCCTTCAACAAAAATCCTTATTAAAACGGGTGCAAGAGCAAAAGAAAATGCGTGAAAGTAAGGATATCAACATTGTGCCGTACAATCCAGCCTACCGCTTAGCATTTAAGTCCTTGAATGAGGAATGGATTTCCACCTATTTTGAATTGGAAGAGGCGGACCATAAAGCACTTGACAACCCTGAGGAGTATATTTTGGCAAAAGGCGGCAAAATTATGGTTGCTCTTTATAATGACAAGCCCGTAGGTGTATGTTCACTTATCAAAATGAATCATCCCGATTTTGACTATGAATTGGCAAAAATGGTGGTTTCCCCAACAGTGCAGGGCAAAAATATAGGCTATCTTTTGGGAAAAGCAATTATTGAAGAAGCAAAGACTCTTGGGGCTTCAAAACTGTTTCTCGAGAGTAACACCATTTTAAAACCTGCGATCAATCTCTATCACAAGTTAGGTTTTCAAAAAATCAATGGCTTTCCAAGTACTTATCAACGCTGTAATATCCAGATGGAACTGGATTTAAAAAAATAGCCCTGAGAAGCAGAAACATACACTGGAATGAGTCAACTCAGATAAACGAATGAATGCTTCCTTTTTTAGGGAAGCATTTTTGTTTAATTAATTTTCAAATAAAAGGTGATACTTTTCGCTAAATTGGTACATGTCTATAAATGATATTGCTATGCAACAATTGATCAATTCAAATCGAACAATAGACCGGCAGTTGCTCTTTATGAACTTGTATAAAAGTACATTTCCTATCGTGGCTAAGTACGTCAGTCGCATGGGCGGTAATTTAGATGAAGCCAAAGATGTATTTCAGGACGCTTTACTGGTGTATTATGAAAAGATACATTTAACAGAAACACCACTAAACAACGCTATTGGTTATTTGTTCGGAACAGCCAAAAATCTATGGCTTAAACGGTATGGTCAATCCAGCCCAAGCCTCCCCCTAGATCAAGTGGATATTGCTTTGACAACCGAAGAGTCTCCTTCTAGCGCAAGGCTGTTTCGCTTTTTGGAGATTGCCGGGCGCAAATGTTTAGAACTTTTGAAAAGCTTCTATTATGATCAAATGTCCCTGCAAGAAATTGCAGATGAATATGGCTATTCGGGCGTAAGGAGCGCCACTGTACAGAAATTCAAATGCCTGGAGAAAGTTAGAGAATCCGTTAAAGAAAAATCCCTGGTTTATGATGACTTCATGGAATGAAACCCAGCAGATAGAAGCATATATCTTTGGAATGGCTGAACCAGAAGATGCATTGCTTTTTGAAGCGCAATTGGTATTGGACGAAGAATTGGCACACAAGGTTATTGCGCAACAAAAAGCTTATGAAGCTATTCAGCAATTTGGGCGCAAACAATTAAAAACTGAAATTGAAGCCATAACGCAAGCATTATTTACATATCCTGAACATGTCTCTTTCAGAAAAAAAATAATAAAGTTATTTCGCAAATCCTAAATTCTTAACATCATGACGATTGACAAAAATGAGTTCCGCAAATTTGCGGTAGGGCACTGCTATGTCCAAAAAGATCTGGTGGATCATTACATTTCCGGTATCGAGCAATCCCGCATGCCGCTGGCCATGACTCCATATATCACCGAAGAACGCGAATTGCGCGTATCACAAATGGACGTATTTTCCAGATTGATGATTGACCGTATTATCTTTATGGGTGCTGCCGTAGAATCCAACATCGCCAATATCGTACAAGCCCAGCTGCTATTTCTTCAATCTGTTGATCCCAAAAAAGATATACAACTGTATATCAACTCTCCTGGCGGTGAAGTTTATGCTGGATTAGGTATTTATGATACGATGCAATTGATCAGTCCTGATGTTGCAACAATCTGCACCGGTATGGCACTCTCTTTTGGCGCGATATTACTCTGTGGCGGCGCCGCCGGCAAGCGTAGCGCCCTGCAGCACGCACGGGTGATGTTGCATCAACCGCTGGGCGGTGTTCAAGGGCAGGCATCTGACATTGAAATTACAGCCAATCAAGTGTTGAAAATAAAGAAGGAGCTGTACGATATTATTGCCAAACATAGTGGACAAAGCTATCAACGTGTACATGATGTTAGCGACCGGGATCACTGGATGGTTGCTGCAGAAGCAAAAGAATTTGGAATTATTGACGACGTACTGACCTAGCGATGATCATTAAATTTATGAACAATTTCGAACGGACTATTGACAAACTGGTGTCAATAGCCCGTTTAATTTTGTTATCAATAAATTTAGATCATCATGAAATTAACATCCATTCGGCTGATTGCAAATGACATCCAGCAATCCGTCACATTCTATGAGGAAATCCTGGACCTCACCGCGCAATGGTTTACACCAGATTTCGCTGAAGTTTCCACCAGTTCGATTACCATAGCTATTGGAAGTACGCGTACGATGCAAATGTTTAGCGACAGCCCCACTGTCTTTGGCAACACGGCCCCCATTATTATTGAATTTTTAGTGGAAAATGTAGATCATGAATATATTCGGATCAAAAATAGTGCTTCAAAAATCGTTCAGGAGCCGACAACAATGCCTTGGGGCAATCGCTCATTGCTTTTTTGTGACCCCGATGGTAACCTGCTTAACTTTTTCACGCCACTGAGCCCTGAGGCCATCAAGAAATTTGGTTTAGACGCTACTAACTAGTCTGCTCATCTGACAAGATACTAACATCGAATATAGTATCTTGTCTTCATTAATTGACATTTAACAGCTATTCAGCTCATGGCCCTCATTAAAGATATATATACACGGGAATTCTATCAGTTTATTGCTGATCAGTTCCACCGCGTTGATAACAATTTTAACAGAGAACAGTTTATCAAACGTGTTTTTGCAGGCAGTTTTCATGAAATGGAATGGAAACAGCGCACAAAACATAGCACAGCGGTCTTGCATGAATTTATGCCGAACTCCTTTCCTGAAGCAGCGGCCTTACTAAGACAAGTTGTGGAACATCTCCTAAAAACGAAGCATCCGGGAGGACTTGAATATGTTATTTTTCCAGACTATATCGAAACTTACGGCATCGAAGATTTTGAAACAGCTGTACAGTCATTTGAAATCGTCACGAGATTTATCAGCTGCGAATTTGCCGTTCGTCCATTTATTATCAACTATGGATCTCGAATGATCGCGGAAATGGAAAGGTGGTCCAAAAGTCCACATGCTCAGGTACGACGCCTTGCAAGCGAAGGATCTCGACCCCGACTCCCTTGGGCGATGGCAATTCCATCGTTGAAAAATGATCCTACTCCTATCCTGTCCATCCTACAAAACCTCCATAATGATTCATCCGAGAGCGTCAGAAGAAGTGTAGCCAACAATCTCAACGATATCGCTAAGGATCATCCCCATCTTGTCTTGGGTATTGCCCAGCAATGGAAAGGTATCAGTAAAAATACAGATGCTATCATCAAACATGGCTGCCGTACCTTACTCAAACAAGGGCATCCAGCAATTCTAAGCTTTTATGGACTGGATAGTAGCGATTTCGATGTTACCAATCTCAGTATTCATACACCGGCTGTTAAAATAGGTGAACATCTTATTTTTTCCTTTGAAATTGAGAATGGAAGCAGCACCGCTAAATCACTACGTCTGGAGTATGGGTTATATTATCAAAAATCAAATGGCCAGCTATCTCGAAAGGTTTTTAAAATTAGTGAACGAATTTATCAGGGAGCTGAGATAAACCGTATCGAGCGAAAGCAATCGTTTAAATTGATTACCACCCGGAAATTCTATGCGGGGAAGCATAAAATCTCCATTATTGTCAATGGGCGAGAAATGGTCCAACAGGAATTTGAGCTATTGCACATTTAATGGGACATAAGAAACAAACGAAGGGCTTTCGTGTTCTACTAGAAACAATAGAATATGCGCTGGATGACTTTTTCCAAGGTATATGTGGTAGGTGGTTTATATTAATATGAAGTCCGTTATGAAGAAAATTCTCTTAATCTTTTTTGTCTCACTTATTCTATTTCTCATTGGGCTTTTCATTAGAACGCTGACTTATCCGTTTACGCGAGTCAAAAAATCGGAAGTGGCGCCAATGCCGCCAGCGGTCAATGACAGTATTGTTGCCCGAATTGCTGGCGGTATCAAAATAGCCACCATCTCTATCGGCGACTCGACATTATTTAATCATGCTCCTTTTGAAGAACTTAATAATTACATCAGGTACAACTTTCCACTGATCTATCGCTCGCTGGAAACCTATACAATCAATGGTCATGCGCTGGTCTTTCGACTCAAGGGAAGCGACAAGAGCTTGCTTCCGCTACTCTTTCTTTCCCATATGGATGTCGTCCCTCCTGGTTCAGCTGCTATAAAAAACAACGATTCATCACTATTTCGGCCTAGCGACCAGGCGATACCCCCTGTAAGCGAAATCGCCGAAGAGTGGGACTATGCACCTTTTTCGGGGGCAGTAGCCAACGGCCGCATTTATGGACGTGGAAGCTTAGACATGAAAGGCATGCTTTTCTCCTTACTTGAAGCGACAGAACAGCTGGTTCGAGAACAGGTACAGCCCAAGCGGGATATCTACCTCGCTTTTGGTTTTGATGAAGAAGTTGGGGGCGTACGTGGCGCAGCCAAAATAGCAGACTACTTCAAAGAAAAGGGCCTTAAATTCGAAGCCGTTTATGACGAGGGTGGACTAATTCTGGAAAAGGGCTCGGTCGAGGGAATCAGCTCGGATGTAGCGTTGATCGGTTGCGCGGAGAAGGGATTTTTATCCCTGAAAATAAAGGTTAAAGGTCTTGGTGGGCACTCTTCGATGCCCCCAACAACGAGTGCAATTGGTCAAGCGGCAGTCATCATGCAGCGCTTAGAAAATCACCAGATGAAAGCACAGATCAACCCCATTATCCAAAACTTCTTTCAACAGGTTGGTGGCAGCATGCCTTTTGCCTCCCGATTTGCGATCGCTAACCGCTGGCTTCTTGAACCTTTACTTCTGGCTCAACTAACGAAAAACCATTCGACTAATGCTCTCGTGCGAACAACTACGGCACTGACAATGATGAAAGGCAGCGATGCCCCCAATGTCCTTTCACCTGAAGTTGAATTTGTTGTCAATTTTAGACTGCTACCCGAAAACACCCTACAGGAAGTTCGGGATCATGTCGAGCAGGCTACAAGCGGGTTTGATGTTGAGATCGAACAGGTCGACAATGCCCGAGAAGCATCCAAAGTTTCACCAACAGACGCTAAAGCCTACAAAATGATGGAAATTGCTATCCGCAGACTATACCCCGATCTTATTATTACGCCCTACCTGACGGTGGGCGGAACCGACGCCATCAAATATCAGCATCTCAGTGATCATATCTATCGTTTTATGCCCATTAAAATTAATCACGCCGAACAGCAGAGTATGCATAGTACCAATGAATACATCAGCATTGAAAACTACCTGAAGATGATAGACTATTTTTATTACATGATGCGTCACTACGATGATGAAAAGATTTAACCATGGACAATCTTCGCAATTACATTCACACATTGGTTTATTTTTCAACAAACACAGATAAGAAATATGAAAACAGACAATAACGCACTCTTGGAATTCGAAAAATTTATGGCTATCCGATTGAAATCCTCAACAGATTTTGTGGAGGGCCATTTTGACTCTCTTAAAGACATTTCTGTCTCGAATGAGCCGGCAACAATTTTTCCACCCAATGGAATATACATCTCTGGGGTATCCGAGGTCAATGATTTTAATCAAAAAGGAGCTTCCAATTTCCTTCCGGGTGCAGAAAACAAATTTGAAGTGATCCATCAAGATGCATGTGATTCGCTAGCTTACTGGACGGGTATACAACGTTCGACAGTCAACGTAAAAGGGCGAGATACAGCAGTGATTTTCAATCTCAGAATCACCGAAATCTTCAGAAAAGAGCAAGGCAATTGGAAGCTTATGCATCGACATGCCGATAAACTGGCCGAATAATCGAGATGGCTTAGCAAATCGTCAGATAAAACGGCTGTGTGCAGCAAACCACTGGAGACTATTTAAGCTATTGCGCATTGCAGCATTTACCTAATGATAGTTCATTAAATAAACAATGGCGACTATCTAACGTATCCCTTTTGTTACAAAAGCAATTCACACAAAAGATTGCATTGAATAATTTTCGTTTAATTTAATTGTATTTATAAAATTAGAGTCAACAATTAAATTTAACTTATGAGATATCCCAAATTTACATTACTGCTTTGTGCAGTATTGGCAAGCTTTCTGTCTTGCAAAAAAAGCGAGGTGCAAACCAATTTAGAAGAGAAATTATCGCTCCGTGCTGCATCCTCTGGAGCAAGCGGATACGAAGTTCCCTTAGGTGGTAATGCCTTTGTTACTTCAGCACCTTCCGGTGCAGTTGAAGTCATCAATAGCAATGGCCTGGCAAACTGGACCAATGCCAATAGCGTGATCAGTACCTATGCCAAGGTCCCCCAAGCAGGCGCTTTACGTGTTAAAATAAGGGCTAAAGTGTTACCTTCAGGCGATAGCAGTACGGTGAAGTTAACGATCAACGGTGTAAGCAAACAAATCAAACTTAAGGGTGGAACCCTTAAGGATTACACTGTTGGTACCTATTCGCTAAATGCGGCGGGTTATATAAAAATGGATCTTCAAGGTGTATCCAAGTCAGGTGGTTACTTTGCCGATGTATCCCATTTGATTTTAGATAGTTCGGCAACGAATGGCACAGTAATTTATAGTGACAATAATGTAGATAATACCTACTATTGGTCGCGACGGGGTCCATCCTGCCATTTGAGTTATACCATTCCAACAAATCAGCAAGTTTCCTATTATTATAGCGAGGTGAAAGTCCCCGCAGGAGAAGATAAAATAGGATCTTACTTTATGGCAAATGGCTTCGGCCAAGGATATTTCGGAATGCAGGTCAATTCAGCGACAGAGCGCAGAATATTATTTTCTGTTTGGAGTCCATATAGCACCGATAACCCATCACAAATACCTGCAGAGGACCGCATTACATTAAATAGAAAAGGTGCAAATACCACGACAGGAGAGTTCGGTGGCGAAGGTTCTGGCGGACAAAGCTACCTCAAGTTTAATTGGACTGCCGCTACTACCTATAAATTTTTATTGAAGGGAGAACCTGATAATAATGGAAGTACTGATTTTACAGCATGGTTTAATGATCCTTCGACCAATACTTGGATACTCATTGCAAGTTGGAAACGTCCCAAAACAAATACTTATTTAACAGGATTTCATAGCTTCCTCGAAAATTTCAACGCCGACAACGGCTTTCTGGGACGTTCGGCAGAATATAGTAATCAATGGGTTCGAACATCTGCTGGAACTTGGCTGAAAGTCGTGGAAAGTACCTTTACGGTTGATGCAACCTATTCCAATAACCAGCGGATAGACGCCATTGGCGGAATAACCGGGAATAGCTTCTTCCTGAAAAATGGCGGTTTTTTCAATACTGTCGTAAATCCCGGAACGAAATTTACACAAGCAGGTACTGGCACAGCACCTTCAATAAATCTAACAACACTGCCGTAATACGCATGTTTACAGCAAATTATTAGTAGTTTATATTCCATGTAAAGGGGCAATACGTTCAAATGAAGTATTGCCCTTTTAAAAACTTAACCTTGTGATATTTACATAACAATTCGTACCTTTCACTAACACTTTAATAAAATTAGCTAATCCCCCGCCTTGGGCAGGTTGTAAACCCAATGCTTTTCCGAATACCGACGATAGATTCCAGCATCAAGAACAATAAACTTGTTTATGAATATACTATCCAAACCCTTATTTATCCTATTGAGCACCCTGTTGCTAATTAATAGCCTTTCATCAAAAGGACAGTATCTTTCACCCTTCAATACTGACCATAAACTTAAAAACCAACTCGATACAATTGTAAACTGTTCCGTTGTTGATTATCTTTCCAACAACAATACATTTAGTGTGTCTATTGGGATTTATACTAAAGGGCACAAAACAACCTACACCTACAGTAGAGAAAAGTTACCAAACGCCGATAACTATTACAACATTGGATCGGTGGCGAAAACCTTTGTCGGCGCTCTACTTGCGCAAGCGGTCCTTGATAAGAAAATCAACCTCGATGATGATATCCGTAAATACTTGCCGGGAGGTTATTCCAATTTACAATACAGCGGCCATGGAATCCGCGTTAAGCATCTAGCAAATCATACTTCTGCCCTTCCAAAGACTTTCAGATCGCTTCCTACCAAAGTTGTCGATAGTTTAAGGGGGCTCACTATTCCGGAACAGGTAGACTATCTTGGAAAGTACAGTCGTGACAACCTATTGGATGATCTGAGGAAAGTCAAGCCCGACACCGTCCCAGGTACAAAGTTCAGTTACAATAGCACGGCTGTGATGGTACTTATTGCGCTATTGGAAAGTAGCTATAAAGATTCCTATGAACATCTTATCAGCGCATATCTGAAGGGACACCTCGGTATGCATTATACAACGCCCTATTTAGATGAGTCACAAATAAACGACGTTGTACAGGGCCACGATAATAAAGGTCAGCCTGTTCCATTTGCGAATTTGAGCGGGTTTTACTTTGGTCCCACAATGAATTCAACGATCAATGATATGTTGATCTACATCGAAGCCAACCTCAAACTAAACGATAGAGCCCTTGGTCTAACACATCAACTGACTTATGGAAAAGACGATGGATTTGGTATGGGGCTCGGTTGGATGATCAATCGTGACGAACGTGGGGTTCGCTATTTCTATCACGATGGAAATACTAAAATAGGCTACAATACCTTATGTGTGCTGTATCCCACAGATGATTATGGTATCGTTATTATGGTCAACGACACCATTGATCAACGCAAGGTCAGTGAACTTGAAAATGACATTAGACATCAGTTATTACTGTATGATCGGCGACAGGTTCAGCCTTCATCTTCAGCAGAAAAGAAGGATTAAAATTAAGTTATCATTAAAAAAATATGTATTTATTTTTAATTCAATAAAAAATAAAATTAAAATAAGAGAAGTAATAATAAATTCTCCCAAAATATTATTAATTTTCGGAAACTAACCAATGTGGAAATCGGTGAATGTTTATTTTTTTAACTAAAGAAAGGAGGCAAACAAAACAACGACGATGAGAACCGCTTGAAAAACCAAGCATAATTAAATTAATGATTCATTCACAAATCTTAAAAACTAAGTTATGTTAAAATTAACCAGTCGCTGGAACAGGCTTTATACTGTTTTGGCCGTAGTTTCCACATTTTCTATTTTTAGTTGCCAAAAAACTTCATTGACTTTTGAGAGTCCAGAAGCACAACTTAACAAAAAAGCTGCTGTATCCGCACAGGCAGGAGCTACGATTGCAACATTGAATTGGGATCAAACCTATCAAAAGATTGATGGATTTGGTGCATTCGGAGGCCGGATTGTTCCATTCTTTGAATCCGCAAAAAGAGATAGTATTCTGGATTATTTATGGGGAGGCAGTGGATTGAAACTGAATATCCTTCGTGGAAAAGTACTTCATACCTATCCTTTTAATCAACAGACCAAGGTCGTTACCATTAAACCGGCAGGAGTTTCGATTGACGTAGACCCCAACAGTGCGACTTATCAGAATTTGACAGCAGATGAAAAAGAACAGCTTGGACAGGTCTGGATCATCAAGAAAGCAAAAGAAAGATTCCAAGTTCCCTTCGTTATGGCAAGTACCTGGACTCCGCCCTTATACATGAAGACCAATACGAGCAGTATTTCCGCGAAATGGTTTAATGGACTTAATTTTAATACTTCTTCAACAGCTTTCGCGCGCTACCTGACTGGATTTGTAAAATCATTTCAAAATGAAGGAATTACAATCAATGCCATCTCCCCTTCAAATGAGCCTGAAAATGTCTTTTCAGACTGGGATGCTTCTTATTGGGACGCTTCGCATTTGGGACAATTTATTACCAACAATCTCCGTCCAGAATTAAACAGCGCTGGTCTACAATCCACCAAGATTATATCTTCCGAAAATGCGGCCTGGGGAACTGCCGATAATTTCCTCTCAGGCATGGACAGAAGCAATGTCGACATCCTTGCGGGGCACGGCTACGTTGAAATAAGTGGCATCATCACTGGTCAACGTGGGTTTAACCAGAGTCCGTCCATGTGGAATTTTAGTATTGGTGGTAAACCAATGTGGGTAACAGAAGCGTCCGATGATGGCGGCAATTATGACAGTGGCATTGAAGGCGGCTTGAAACTGGCCGTTAATATGCACAAACTACTGGCGGATTGTAACGCCAATGCCTATGTGTTTTGGCTAGGGATGCTGGCATTTCAAAATAATGAGGCGCTTATTTGCACAAAGAGTAATGGTTCTTTGGAGTTTCCAAAAACGTATGATGTGATGGGACATTATTCCAGGTTTATCAAAGCAGGTTATATGCGTATCAATGTAGCGGTTCAAAATGGAAATGGCTTATTGATTTCGGCTTACAAAGATCCTCAATCAGGTAAGTTTGCCTTAGTTGTCACCAACACGGGTACTGCAGCTGTTCCATTGGATATCAACCTCACAGGTTTTGCAAGCGGCGCGCTGAACAATTACCAAACCACGGCAAGCAGTTCTGGCCATTGGGGTAACGTCGGAGCTGTAACACCAAACAGCTCAGGTGTCTATTCCTTAACAATACCTGCTAAAAGTATAAGCACTTTAGAAGGCAACAAACTTTAATTTGTTCATCATACTGAGGGAGCTGTCCTCCCTCAGTGTATTGTTCAAAACACATATTCTAGTTCTAAATTTTGTGCCATTGCCTGTTTCCCTTTATCTTGAAAACTTAACTTTCCATAGCATCTGAAGATATGCCTTCGAAAGCATAAAAATTTGAACGACTTCTAAAAATAAGAATTTAAAGAACAAAATCCAGCTGGCTTTCGTTCTTTAAAAAATCAATTCTAAATCATTAGGAGATATAATGTTTAAAAAACAAATTGAAGAACGCACCTGTTCTTTCCGAACTAAAATATATTCCAATATCTTTGCTACCTATATTTTGGAAAAACTACTATGAAATTGCGCTACCTTACGATGCTTACTCTTGGGATATGTACTATCTCTGGATTAAAAGCACAAGAAAAATCAAATCTTATCAAACTAAATCTTTGGCCCCTATCTGTCGGGAATATTGCATTGGAGTATGAAAGATCGCTCAATGAGCACCTATCGATCAATGGAACGATAAGTTATCGTCCAAAAACCAACTTACCCTTTAAATCCCTATGGGAATCTGTTTTTGATGATGATAATAATATTTTGGGCGAAGCTAAATTAGGCGCTTTTTCCATTATCCCCGAAGTACGTTTCTACCTCGGGAATAAAGAAGTGTCAAAAGGATTCTATATCGCGCCCTTTGTCAAATACGCCAATTATAGTGTACACACAAAGATAACCGTCGATGAATCAAATTATCACCGTGAAGTACCTCTATCGGGCAGCTTAGATGCTTTTACCGGTGGGGTAGCTGTCGGTAACCAATGGAAACTTGGACAAAACATCTATTTAGACTGGCGCATTGTCGGTCCCGGTTATGGCTTCAACAATGGAAAGTTCGAAGGGAAAACTCCATTAAATGCAGACGAACAACGCGAAGTAAGGAGACAACTGGATGAATTTGATAGTAATCTCATGAAAATCAAAAAAGAAGTAAATGCGGATGGCGTAACACTAAGCACTAGCGGACCGTTTGCGGGTATTCGCACCGCATTATCCATAGGCTACCGGTTTTAATTACAAGATCCTACGTTCCTCGTATCATCTTTTCCAATAAGCGCACAATATTGGTGCGCTTTTATCCATAGCAATCGCTAAGGATCCTTTGTGCAGTTTTCATTCCAGTTTCGGGAAGAAATAGATCAACTATTTAGTAAATACCCAAGGATTTCTATCTTTGCACAACGGATCACCAGAATATTTAAACAATTAATTAATAACGATTATTTCGCCGCGAGGTTAGTTTCAGACTTGTTTAAACCTAATTTGATTATGTACGCCAATTTTCTAAGTCAGCTAAAGTCTTCAACTAAAACCGCCATTATCTTGGTGAGCACTATTAAGGAATAACATCCCTATCGCTAGTTTTTTAAATTAGATTATGCTCACGGGCATACTTAAGCACTTGTCCTATGGTTTGACATTCTGCTTTTGCCATCATCTTCCTGCGATGTGCAACAACTCTGTGTGGGCTCAAAAAGGTGTAAAAAGCAAATAAAAGACCGTTTATTATCCAATAAAAAAGCAATGGAGCGAGACCTGAGCTATTGACCTCTTCTTGCTCCATTGTTTTCTTTAAATGGTGCTGGATTTTATGCAATTATTCGATCCCGGATTCTGGTAGTTCCAACAATCAAATCCACTCAGTCTTCTATCCGCTATTTAGAATGGCCCTTGGGAGGTGTTTCCAGAATTTTAATAAAATGTCCCTAATTTTATCTTTAATATCATTTTCTCCAAATACTCTTGCTACCTTTGTTCTTCAAATTAAATTAACATGCCAAAAGAGACAAGAACAGGGCTTTATCAGGGAATCATCGAAAAAGATGACAACGGGAATTACTTTTGTGGTCCCTACCTACTGGATTATCAGACCGTAGAAACTTACTATAAATTGGGCGATCGCGTTAGTATCAAAACCATTATCAAAAATACAAGCCGCAAGAGTATGGAAGCTTATCCGCAAAAATCAGTTAAATTTTCCTATGCGTCAGAGGATCATGGAAATGATTAAAACCCATTTAGATTGAAAAATATAAATAACAAGGCCAGTTCTACAGAAATGGCCTTGTTATTTTCAAGATTGTTTTTGACGCGAGGCGAAAAACAAAGCCTCTGATTTTTGGTAAATCAAGAGGCTTCAACATAATCAAATGGATCGATTACTTTATAAAATAGGTATATTTTTTTTCAGCATAAAGAATGTACATTCAATAACTTATCTAAATGATGCATCTAAAATTCATTTTCCATAAAAGCTATTCTAAATTCACATTCTTTTTGAGCGATTCAACCCGTCGTCGCTACCATTTAGTGTAAGTGTCATTACTGATTTACGCTTCAAATATAAAAAACTAGTTTAATAGCTTCCGAGCGGAGATAATTGCTTGTGTCTAATTTTCGTTGAAATAGCGATTCAGTACGATGAAATTAAAGAGCGAAGTAAGGCGATATATCTCGATAATAAAATTATATTTGCAAAAAAAACAATTAACCAAGCAATGAATAATAAATGTCTTAATTGCAATTGTGCGATAGAGACCAATTTTTGCGGCTATTGTGGACAAAAAGCTGCAACGCACAGAACACGATATTAATGCCGTAATCAATACCATTGGATTACGCAATCTAAATTATATTGGAATTAATATATAAGTATACACGAATCACTAACCAATAAGGTCTTATGCTACAAAAACGATCAAGTTTTTTTCTACAATTTGGTATTCTATTAAATTTAATTACATGTAATTTTTGCTTTGCACAAAGACACAAATACGATAATAGACGAATAGATAGTGCAACATTTGTTGAAACTAGAACAATATTAAGCCAGTTAAGCACGGATCAATATGAGAAAAGGATATTCACCAATGAGTTCGTTACAATACCTTACCGGCTTCTCTTACCAAAAAATTTCAATTCAAAAAGAAAATATCCCGTTGTCATTACATTTCATAATTCATCTAGAATGGGTAGTGACAATGAAAACCAATTAGAGCATTTGGCAAGAACCTGGATTAGAGAAGATATTTATACAAGGTTCAACTGTTTCGTTGTTGCCCCACAGTTTGAAAAGCGTTCATCAATCTACGAATTGAATAAGAATGGTATACTTGAGGCAAGACCTTCAAGAGATGCACGGCAAATTTTAGAATTGATAGAAAATATTGAAGACGAGTTTAAAAATATCGATAAAAATCGAATTTATCTCGTCGGTTATTCTATGGGAGCGTCAACAGCACAAAACCTCATGAGCCTGGCCCCAGAAAAATTCGCAGCAATGATTTCTATCGCCGCTGTACCAGATCTATCTAATATCAACGCACTTGTTCATAAAAACATTTGGCTTATCCATGGTGAAAAAGATATAGAGAACCCTTATATTGGAAGCGAAGTTTTGTACAAAAAGCTGCACGGAAATCGTAAACTCAATTTCACAACTTTTAAAAATTTACAGCATAATAATATTGTCATTCCGTTTCTACTAACGGACGAGCTCCAAAAATGGTTATTCACTAAGCATAATTAACTTAATTGGACTAGTACCGAGTCTTCAGGGCAATAGGTTGTAATTCCTCATTCGGTATCTGAGGAACATATACGGTCTGTCCTCCCCTTTCGTCGATCAACAAGGCCAATAAACTACTGATGTCGTCGATCGTGTCCAATCCTATAGGGCTGTCTACTATCGCTATATCCCGATCCGAAAGAATCTTTACGGCCTGATGGAAGCTTTCTTGAACCACTAAGATATCCCCGCGGCCGTCCTGGCAGGCGCGATAGATTTCTTGAAGGTCAGTGATCACTAAGCCCTTGCCCACAGCTGCTTCCAATTCTTTAAAGTAGTCCTCATTTTTTCGTACAAGCTCCTGTTTCATAAAATTCCAAGCACGGCTCTCCAACTGATGTGTTTCAATGTTGTTATAATCAATAGGCAGGTATCCGTAATAGACCGAGGGGCGATCTGCAACCTGTAAGAGCTTGCTATAGTTATCTTCTGTACAGAAAACGAGCGTGACAATCCTCTCTTCACCAATAAATCGTAAAAGCGCTTTATCAACCCGATTAAGATATTCCCTGAGAAGATCATCAAGATGTTTGGCATCACTGCTCTTATCCGGAAAAGTATTATGGAATTGATTTTCGGGAATCGGGAACTCTTCGCTACTGATATCCTCAACAATACGACCATTGGTGGCTCGAAAAAGGTGGACACCGCTTTGCGAAAGGAGCATCACAAGATAACTGGTTTGACGGCCAATCTCCTTAACCAAAGGACGTACTGCAAATGTATTGCTGATATGGACTCCTTCTTGGTTTGTCTCCCAAGAGGACTTGAAAACTTCACTGATGGTATCAGAAACGAAAATATGTAGACTTTCAAGATTATAATTGATATCGAGCTCTTGATCTATTTTTTCCAATTTTTCAATCAGACCAACAACATCTTTCTGATCATGTTTATCCAACAACCTATCAATCGCTTCTCTTTTAAAATTTTTGATTTTTATGCGGTCACTGAGATTATCAGGATGTGTGCGATGGGTATTGACAGAAATGGTGACACATAATTTATCCTGAACCCGAATAAGGGTTTGCAAAAGTTGTTTTTCGAACATTATCATAAAGAAATACGTTAAGAAATAAATACAGTTATATGTAACAACAATTGCAGGAAGCTTCTTGTTTGAATAAAATTGAAGTGAAACAGTTTCCGAGAACTTATTTTCAAAAAACAATACATCCCCTTGACAGTTATGCTAGGTAAAAAAGCATCTACATGAAAAATATTTTTATCGCGGAGTGACAGGTTGTGTCGATCTCCAACACTCCTGTAGATACGATAAAACTGCTATTGAAGAAGTTGATTTTGATATTCTGATTGACTTTACCACAACGTTTATTGCAAAGGAAAATGTCCTCTTTCGAGGAATAAAAGCTAGACAATTGAAGCCTAGCTTTTATTTATAGTTGTCGAAACAGTTAATTTAAGCGGTAAACTTTGAGCTGTTTTTGCAGCTTTTTACGTACCATGTGAATTCTGGTCTTTATAGTGCCTTCTGGCATATTAAAATAGGAAGCGATTTCATGGTATTTATAACCATCTAAAAATAAACGGAAAATTTCATAATTTTCGGGCGTAAGACTGGTCATCGCTTTTTCGATGTCTTCGGCCATAAATTTATTGATCCCTTTGTTAAGTTCAGACGTATTGGTACTTTCTAAGGCAATATAATTATCCTGAATTTCCGTCACCCGCTTGGCTTTTCTATACTTATTAATATACGTATGCTTCATAATCACATATAGCCAGCTCATTAACTTCGGATGCTGCACAAAGTTGTCTATGGACTTCAATGCCCTTATCCAGGTTTCTTGGATCAAATCTTCCTTTTCATCCGGATCAGCTGTAAATTTAGCAGCAAAATGATTAAGCAAACTTCTTTTTTCGTTGATGAGTACATTTAAATTGTAGTTGTTCATAACTTATCCTCTTTCTTTTTTCAACTGATTGTTTAAAATGGTTTTACATGAACAGAGGTAACAAGAAGGATGCTAGATTTGAAGTTCCATTTGCGCAAAAAAATAAATAGCAGCGTTGAGGGTAGAAATACGTTTTCCTATTTTATAAAGCTAATTAAGCAAAGTTTAATAGCTTTTTGACATTTATTTTAAATAATGATCAAAAAATAAGCAACTAATAAAAAAAGATAATAAGGTATTTATTTACTGCTGAAATGTTAGAAATACGTTTATTCTGCGTTTTAGCAATTTATACTCAGATGAACATTGTATACAGTTGTTGAGAAAACTGAACATCCTATTGATCGAAATACGATATAAAAGCAAACTATCACTCTTCGAAAGCTGTTCTAAATAAAAAAATCATATTATGGGAAATCTATTGTACATCATCGCCGTTATATTGGTCATCATTTGGGCGATAAGTTTTTTTGGAGGTTACGCTACGGGAAATATCATCCACGTGTTATTGGTCATTGCCATTATTGTCGTTTTATTACGTGTCATTCGTGGTGCTGCTTAAACTGAACTCAAAAGATGAAACAAAGCCGAACGTAGTTTACGTTCGGCTTTGTTTATTTTAAAGATTTACAGACTCGCTATTCAATCCATAGCAAAAAGAATAGTGTGATATTGTCGCTAAGTTTATGTTCTTCATCAGTAGCTGACGTAAGAATAATACCTTCACATTTTAATTAAGCTTTTCAAAACATCGAATGAGCGCAAACGTTTCGGTTCCCAGTTTTGTTCAAATTAAAAAGGAACGCCAGGAAGCATTTTTGCCGATCCCATTTAACGCTTTTTACGATATAAACTGAACCACTATGACACAAAACTCAGAAATCATGATTCATGCTGCCCGACTGGGCAATCTCGAAGTCTTACGTGAATTGATCAATCAGAATACCGATGTAAATACACGAGACGACAAAGGCTATACCCCATTGATCATTGCCTGTTATAACAATAAGCAGGCTGCAGCCCAATTACTATTGGAAGCTGGTGCCGATGTAAATGCACAGGATAACGGTGGAAACACAGCCCTGATGGGTGTTGCTTTTAAAGGTTATCATGATATTGCCAAATTATTAATCGGTTATGGCGCAAATTTAAACCTGCAACATGGGAACGGTGGCACCGCGCTGATGTTTGCAGCCATGTTTGGTAGAAATGAAGTACTCAAGCTTTTACTTGACAATGGTGCAAATACTAGGCTACTCGATACCCGTGGCTTGTCGGTGTTAGATCTTGCAGCGCAGCAGGGAAATGATACCGCCCTCACACTGCTACAGCATTAGTATTTATTTAAATAGGATGGTCCATAAATATGCCCCAAATAGTATAAAACTTTTTGGGGCATATTTCTACATTGGATATTATTTAGATACTACGCAGGCACTTTGCGCGATTTTTCCCGCTCCCAAAACCGGTGTTGGGCAATTGCTTTAATGAATTTATCCACTAAGGACTTCGGATCCTGATCAACTATGATTCCGTCATCAAGTACAGTCTCCGCTGAAAACTCTTGGTATACCTTGCTAAAAAAATAGGTCGCTTCCAAAACTGGACTTGCCTCGACATCTGCTGCAATTGCTTTACAGTGTTTGAACGCTTCATTTAGAAAATGAACAGCATCGGCATTGGACTGTAACGTAGCAACGCTATCCTTTCCTCCAGGTATATATATGGCATCATACAGCACCGATGCTCCCGTTAGAAAGCTTTCTTCCACAGGGATCTTCTTTTTGTCCGTGCCCGTAACCTCCCCGAGCTTAGGTGCAATAACGTGGACAATTCCACCTTGAGCCCGGATCGTATCTACCACGGCCTGAAATGATTTCGTGTCTACTCCATCAGCAGCAAGCACGGCAATCTTTCGACTCTTTATCGTATCTTTTATCGTATTTTGCATACTTAAGGCCGCCGATTTTTTTAATTTTTCCTTAACTTGAATAGGTTCATAATCGGAAGGATCAGCATCGGCTGGGAGGCTCTTATTAATCGGCTTTTCAACTTCTTCTTGCACCTGCAGCCCCAAGGCAAACGCAACTTCAGCTGCCAGCCCCTGATCGACCAGCGACAGTATACCAATCATGCGTTGCCTTACCGAAACGGCCTTCACTTTACCCAGCTCAAAACTGAACGCATCTACAAGATGATTTTTTTCCGGCTCAGACTGACTATTATAAAACAGCCTTGCTTGACTAAAATGGTCGCGGAAACTATCGCTCCTAGCCCGCACTTTTCTGGCATCAATACGCTCTTGATAACTTTTAAAACCACCATCTGCCTCGCCTACCTGCGCAGGATCATTATTCCCCAATGAATTTGGTCCGTAACTCGTTTTACCCCGATCAATCCTTTGCCGCATAAATCCATCACGCTGGTTGTTGTGCGAAGGACAGATGGGCCTATTAATCGGAATTTCATGAAAATTAGGTCCACCTAAACGAATAAGTTGGGTATCTGTGTAAGAGAACAATCGTCCTTGCAACAACGGATCATTTGTAAAATCAATTCCAGGTACAATATTGCCAATATGAAAGGCAACCTGTTCCGTTTCGGCAAAGAAATTATCGGGATTGCGATTTAGAGTCATTTTTCCGATAGGCTGAACAGGCACCAGCTCCTCAGGAACAATCTTCGTTGAATCTAGCAGGTCGAAGTCATACTTAAATTCATCAGATTCGGGAATGACCTGTATGCCGAGTTCCCATTCCGGAAAGGCACCGCTTTCAATGGCGTCCCAGAGATCCCTTCGATGAAAATCGGGGTCTTTACCGGATATATTTTGAGCTTCATCCCATGCGACTGAATGAACTCCGAGCAGTGGTTTCCAATGAAACTTAACAAAGTGCGATTCGCCATTGGCATTGATCAACCGAAAAGTATGAACACCAAATCCCTCCATCATGCGGTAGCTGCGCGGTATTGCTCGATCACTCATCAGCCACATGATCATGTGTGTCGACTCAGGCATTAAAGAAATGAAGTCCCAAAATGTATCATGGGCAGAAGCCGCTTGTGGAATTTCATTGTCGGGTTCAGGCTTGACAGCGTGAACAAGATCGGGGAACTTCATTGCATCCTGAATAAAGAATACAGGCATATTATTACCCACCAGATCGAAATTACCTTCTTGTGTATAAAATTTGACGGCAAAACCACGAACGTCGCGGGCAAGATCCGTCGACCCCCTCGAACCAGCAACCGTAGAGAAACGCACAAACACTGGGGTTTCAGTTTCGATATCATTAAGAAAACCCGCTTTTGTCCATTCAGCTAAAGGCTTGTATAGTTTGAATACGCCATGCGCGCCCGAACCTCTTGCGTGTACAACACGTTCGGGAATGCGCTCGTGGTCAAAATGTGTGATCTTCTCTCGAAGAATAAAATCTTCCAAAAGCGTAGCGCCCCGATCTCCAGCGCGCAGTGAGTTTTGGTCGTCATTGATCTTGACTCCCTGATCAGTGGTCATTTGCTGTCCTGTGGCGTCCGCCGTATGTGGTCTTAGGGCGTTGACCTTTTTATTTTCCACTGGATCAACTTGTTCAGTCTTCAATTCTTTTTTTTTCATTATAATCGATTTTTGGGTTTAAACATCGTTTGTTGTATAAACTTTGGAGAAAATTCAGCTGTAACTTTTGCATATCCATCTGGACGGGCAATATTCACCATTTCATATAGGAACTTTTCCAATCGACTAATCGTTTGTTTTAATTCTAAAAGTGTTCTTAAATTTTCGTATCCCAGAAGATCGGATGGCCTGTCAATAAGGCAAAGTATAGATTGGATGAAACTTTGAATAAGAGTAGGTTGGGCAGATTGTAACTCTACCGCTCTTAAAGGTTGCTGCTACGTTCAAACAAAAAAAAGGAGCTTTCGGGCTCCTTTTTTGGTTTATTGATTTTTTTCTTCGTCCATTAGGCTTTAAATGTTATACAAAAAGTTGTACCAATATTAAGCTCACTATCGACGGTGACTTTTGCCTCTAGACGATCTACGATGCGTTTTACTATAGAAAGCCCAATCCCCGACCCTTCGAATCCCTGCGAGTTAGGCAAGCGTTTAAAAATATCAAATATATTACTATCATCTTTAATATCCATTCCGATACCATTGTCTTTAATGTAGTAGTGAACGAATTGTCCCTGCTTTTCACTATATACCTCGACTCTCGGGCGATCTTTTTTGCTGCTATATTTTATGGCATTGCTGATCAGATTTAAGAACAACTGGTATAACAGTGTTCTCTCCCCTAGAATCGGCAAAGTTTCTCCCAAAACAAATTCAAGATGGGCGCTTTCAAACTGCTGCTTACAGCTTTCGAGAATGTTAAGAATTTTATTCCGTGGATCGATCAGTTCCGTTTTGAAGGCTACATAATTCGATTGCGTGAGCTGATACACCTTGTCCATCATTTCAGTGATCAGCGCAGTAGCATCCATAATATTTAGTGCCATTTTGCGTAACATATCCTTCGGAAGATCATCTTTCATCAACATCATCTGGGCAGCAAGCTTTATCGATGAAAGTGGATTTTTAAGATCATGGGTTAATGTATAGCCAAATGTATCCAAAGCATTGTTGGATCTGACAAGTTCTTTATTGAGCTGAGCAATCTCTCCGCCGCGCTGGGCAATAGCTTGTTGGGTTATTTGTGCGACTTTCTCCATAAAAGAAAGCTCGGCACTTTTCCACTGGATAGATTTGCCTTTCATCTTTTCACGCCAAGCTTCAAAAGATGTCCGTGGAGATGGAAATTCGACTTTCCTTTCGGGATCGTAATGATATATTTTTTCGGGTTTTCCAGCCCATACATCTTCGTAAACATGTTCTTTGCGGAATAAATAGATGTGCCATTTATTGCTGGGAAGGATATTTATCCGCAAAATGCCAGGCAATATAACCGGTTGCGGGGGTTCACTGTCGCCATAGACAAAGTTTGATGTGAAAAACAAGTCATCTTGACCCTCCTCTTCTATAAAGCGATCGATCTCACGCAACTGCAATTCAGTGGGTACATCGCCCCAACTTTTAGAACCCCGGTCGTGCTTGATCATTAGTCCATCTGCGCCCGCAATTTCTAGAATTTGTGGTGCAAAGCGTTCAAGCACAATTCCAATATCGCTATTAACTAATAACTCAGACTTCAGATCACGTTCCATAACACCCATAATGGTTTGCGCTACCAGGTTTTCTTTTTGATGTTCTGAAAGATAGTAGTTTATAGCGTATTGCGTTAAAAAAGCGCATAAATGACGTTGGGCGAGATCAACATTCAAAGGCTCGCTATTCTGGCATGCCACCAAGCCCCAAAGTTTTCCTTCGATAACGATAGAAAAACTGGCACTGGCCCGTGCTCCAGCGTTTTTAAGATATTGTAGATGTACTGGAGATAATGCTCTGAGGCTACAGCGCGTCAAGTCTACCTCACCAGCCTCCAAACCCTGTATACCAATAGTCGGACCATCAACATCAGCTACGTGGCGCGCAAGAAACTTCACATAGAGTTCTCGTGCTTGTGCCGGAATATCAAATTCCGGATACCGGTAGCCCATCAATGGGGTCATTCCATCTGCGATGGACTCTGCAATGACCTGCCCGCTATTGTCCTCCTCGAAACGGTATACCATAACTCGGTCAAAACCAATGATCTGACGAATCAGTACAGTCAATGATTGCCAAGCATTGCCATGACGTTCTTCAAGGTACTTCGCATAATAAAATAATCGCGTCGCTTTTAAATGATTTTCATTACAGATTTCTATTTCAAGGTATGTCCGCTCGTCGTACTGGTAAATACTCAGGTAATAGTCTACATTTTTAATGCGGATACGCTCCACAAAACGCGTAAAGATCTCTCCTCTAATTTGCTTTTCAATCTCTTTAAGATTCAACTCCTTTTCGGACGATAGCAATGGTAATAGCTGAGCAATAGAGCGTCCGAGGATTTCCTTCATGGGAATATCAAGGACGATAGTTAAGTTTTCACTTGCGGCAATACATCCGCTCTCATCAAAAATACAAAGGAAACCGAAAGACTGGATCTTACCGCATAGGTGGATTTTCTCTTCGTGACACTCCAGTTGACGCATAGTTTGCTAGTTTTTAATCATTTAATTCGCTAATAATAGGAAATTCTCGAAAGAGATAATTTGCCATACATCATAAATCTAGCACCCCTCTTCAAACATGTCATATCTTAGGCTAAGATAAAAAAAAATTGCGACGAATAACAGATCAAACGTTTGTTTAAAATTTATTCTGAATAGCTTATCGTTCAAACCACTGGTATTCAAAGCTATGAGCAAATGTTCCTTTTAAAAATAAAAAAGCTAGGTTGGAAAGGACCTAGCTTTTAAAACTTTCTTCACGACTGGACAAGCCGTATTTAAATAAGAAACAATACTTTTAACGAAGTTGTTTGAATAATTTGTTTTTATCTTTTAATAGCTTTCATTCCTGAAGATCAACTCCCTTAAATCTTTCCAAAACGATCTATTTCGAAGTGTAAGCATACCCTGACCATGGTAATAAGGAACAGTCCTTCGCTGCAACAGCGTCAGTCTCTGCCAAAAGGTCGGCGTCCTGCACATTCGTATCGAATGACGAGGTCCATTGTACAGCCGCTGGTAGATTGACATGTTGAATATGAGCTGAAAAGTTCATTAGGATAATCATTTGCCTCTCCTTTTGTTCCACATAGATACTAAGTACCTTCTTATCACAGAGGCACTCAGTCCTGATATCACTTCGTTGCATATTTTTTAACAACGGATTGCTTTTCCGAAATGCGATCAACGATTTATAATAGGACAACTGTTGCTGATATGGTTGCCTGTTCAATTCGTCCCAATCCAACACAGCTTGCCTAAATATTGTTTCATCCTGTGGATCGGGAACCTCGTGATCTGTGAGAAAATCTTCAAACTCCCGCTTGCGGCCCTCCCGCACCAGCTCTACTAGCTCTGGATCACTGTGACTGATAAAATACGGAAAAGGTCGCGCTGTCCCCCATTCTTCGCCCATAAATAGTAGCGGAAGATAGGGTGACATGAATACAGCGAAAGTCATAAGACGTGTTATTTCTCTGGCGTAAAGCGAGGCCGCACGATCACCCAGCATCCTATTGCCGACCTGATCATGATTCTGACTGAAAACAATGAAGCGATCGCCTGGAATACCCGCCGTATCTGTTCCAAAAAATTTCTCGCGATGAAAAGAATAGTTCCCATCAAAAACATAGGCCTTCTCGTAGGCTTTTGCGAGATCTTCCACGCCATTAAACTCCCGATAATAACCTTTCTTCGGCTCACCTACGGCTACGCGTAAGGCATGGTGAAACTCATCTAGCCACTGCGCATCCATCGCAAAGCCATTTTTTGCCAAGGGGTCTAAAAATCTTCTGTCGTTAAGATCGCACTCAACAAAGAGATATCGATTTTTCCCTGTTTTAGCGATCACATTATCCGTTTCCGCACGGATTTCCTGAAGGATGTGAATTGGACTGAAATCCTTGATCGCATGTACTGCATCCATGCGCAGCGCATCAATGTGAAAGTCTTCAAACCACATCCGTACATTGTTGACTACCAAATCCCGCTGTCCGTGACAGAAACGGTCGTCATAATTGAGTGCATCGCCCCAGGGCGTTCGATATTTCTCAGTGAAATAAGCACCATACTGCGCAAAATAGTTTCCTTCGGGGCCTACATGATTATAGACCACATCGAGAATTACAGCTATACCAGCCTCATGACAGGCATTAACTAGCCGTTGCAATTCGGAAGCGCCACCATAAGAATGCTGTACCGCGAATGGAAATACGCCATCATAACCCCAATTTCTCTCTCCGGGAAATTGAGCGACCGGCATGATTTCTATAGCAGTTATTCCCAAATTTTTCAGATAAGGAATCTTTTTGATAACTCCATCAAAGTCATGGGACGACGAGAATGTACCTACATGAAGCTCATAGATGATAAAATCTGATTGTTGCGGCGGCTGATAGTCTTGATCGGTCCATGAAAAAGTGAGGTCTACAGCTTGAGACGGTCCATGAACACCTTCCGGTTGTGAACGAGAAAGCGGATCAGGGTATTCGTTGTCGTCTACCCGTATTTCATACAAATCGCCCGCACGGATTAAATCACTTTCGGCATACCAATAACCGTAGGCTTGCTGCTCTAGCGGTATTTCGGCACCCATATTATAAAGCATGCAATAGACATTCTTTGCATTTGGCGCCCATACGCGAATCTCCCATAGCGCACCATTGTATTGAACTCCTAATTGTCTAATTCCTGTTTTGCTCATAATCCAGTGGTCGCTCTATTGTGATTGAAATAAAAGAATCGAGCGCGAGGGAACTAAAACCGTATCCCCAGCTGGAAACTCCCCAAAATCACCTATCCTATCGCTATTCGTATCTATGATCTTATTCCAGGAAGCCCCATAGATTTCACTAGGGAGTTTATAGGCGACATCTTCCCAATGAGCATTAAATAAGAGGTAAAAATTGGCATCCACTATTTTATTACCAGCGATGTCTACCGATCGAATTCCCTGACCATTGAGAAATACAGCAAGGGAACGGGCATAATCCTCCTGCCAATGATGATCGTCCATCTCAGATGCATCTGGGAGAAACCATACGATATCCTCGACACCCGTACCACGAATAGGTATACCTTGAAACCATTTGCGGCGGCAGAATACAGGGTGTTCACGGCGAAAATGAATTAATTTTTTAGTAAAATCCAATAAAGTTCCATCCACGCTGGTCCAGTCCAGCCAAGAGATCTCATTGTCCTGGCAATACGCATTATTGTTGCCTTGCTGTGTTCTGCCCAGTTCATCGCCAGCGACGAGCATAGGCACACCTTGCGACAGGAACAAGGTCACCAGCATATTTCGTTTTTGTTTTTGTCTTAGGCTATTAACTGTAGCATCCTCTGTAGGTCCTTCGACCCCGCAGTTCCAGGAGCGATTGTGACTTTCACCATCTTGATTATCCTCGCCATTGGCTTCGTTGTGCTTATCGTTATACGATACAAGGTCATGAAGTGTAAATCCATCGTGGGCCGTAATAAAATTAACACTGGCCGAAGGTGTTCGATTATCCCCCCTATACAAAT
Organism: Sphingobacterium sp. UBA5639; assembly: GCF_002421245.1. NCBI lineage: Bacteria > Pseudomonadati > Bacteroidota > Sphingobacteriia > Sphingobacteriales > Sphingobacteriaceae > Sphingobacterium > Sphingobacterium sp. UBA5639. The sequence goes on along the minus strand of NZ_DIJR01000024.1, from coordinate 104,887 downwards.
CGGAGGATCCTGTAAGGCGATTGGCAAATTCAGCAATCATACTGTCTGCCCCGATCCAATAATCGCGGATGCAATCACGGTATTTTCCATTCCATTCGGCCCAGCCAGCAGGAAATTCGCCAACTTGGTAGCCCCCTTCTCCGATATCCCAAGGCTCTGCAATGAGTTTGACCTGTGAAATCACCGGATCTTGATGAATAACGTCAAAGAATGAACTTAATTTATCGACCTCGTGTAACTCCCGTGCCAATGCTGATGCCAAATCAAAGCGGAACCCGTCAACATGCATTTCCTCAACCCAATAGCGCAGACTGTCCATAATCAGACGTAATACATTGGGTTGACGTGTATTTAAGGTATTGCCAGTTCCGGTAAAATCCATATAATACCGTGGATCTTCCGCCAAGCGATAATAAGAAGCATTATCAATCCCTCTAAAAGACAGTGTTGGCCCCATTTCGTTACCTTCGCCGGTATGGTTGTAGACAACATCGAGGATCACTTCGATACCGGCATCATGTAAGGCCTTGACCATTTTTTTAAATTCCATAACCTGCTCACCATGTGTACCTGAAGCGGAATAGCGCACATCGGGAGCAAAAAAACCGATGCTATTGTATCCCCAGTAGTTAGTGAGTCCTTTGTCCTTTAAATGACGGTCAGTCAAAAAATGATGGATCGGCAACAATTCGACGGCAGTAATACCCAGTTCTTTCAGGTAATTTATAGCAACAGGATGTGCCAAAGCAGCATAGGTTCCTCTTATTTCTTCGGGAATGTCAGGATGTGTCGCTGTAAAACCTTTTACGTGGGTTTCGTAAATCACACTCTGATGCATCGGTACCCGCGGCGGACTGTCGTTCCCCCAATCAAATTTGTTATCAATAACAACAGCTTTGGGAACAAAAGGAGCGCTGTCTGTTGTATCTAAACTCATATCATCGTCTCCAATAGTGTATGCAAATAGCGCATCATCCCATTGTACAGTACCTGATATTGCTTTTGCATACGGATCAATCAACAATTTATGGGGGTTAAAACGGTGTCCTTGCGATGGATCGTGCGGACCATATACCCGATAGCCGTAGCGTTGTCCTGGCTTAATTCCCGAGAGATAGATATGCCACACTTGGTGCGTCTTCTCGGTTATTTTAAATTTTGTGACTTCCTCCTCATCGGAACTAGTATAGAGGCAAAGTTCAACAGCTTCAGCATGTTCGGAGAAAAGGGCAAAGTTAACCCCTTCCCCATCGTAAGTAGCTCCTAATGGATAAGGGCTTCCGGTATAAATTTTTGTTTCCATCTGTATGTTTAACGGTTGTATAATTTCGTGTAGTAAGCTAATTTCTCCTGGTGGTTTGCTGCAAATGCCCCTTTTTGCATACGCCATACCCAATTGCCAGCTGTGCTGGCGGGACGGTTCATGCGGCAAGATCCATCAAGATTCAGGATATCTTGCATCGCGATAATAACGCTGTCTGCAACGGATGCGTGGAGTGAACGTATGAGGACATCATTTAGATTTGTATTTTCAACGATTTGCCCATAGTAATTATTGATCCTTTCTTTGCCCGCTCCATCGAGATCTTGATTAAACCAAGACAGCGAAGTATTATTGTCGTGGGTGCCCGTATAGGCGACAGTATTGCGGTTATATTGATGCGGGATATGAGGTGAATGGGGCATATCGTTGCCAAAAGCAAATTGTAATACGGCCATTCCCGGAAAATTATATTCATTACGTAGCTGATATACCTTAGCGTCTATGTCACCAAGATCTTCGGCGATAAAAGGCATATGATCCAACGAAGTTTTCACATGATCAAAAAAATCCGATCCAGGCCCTACAACCCAGCTTCCATTTTTTGCGGAAGTTTCTTCATGGGGCACTTCCCAATAGGAAGAAAATGCTCGGAAATGGTCAAGCCGTAACGTATCGAATAGCGTACAGTTATGTGACAAACGTTCCACCCACCATTGATAACCATCTTTTTGAAGTGAGCTCCAATTATAGGTTGGCATACCCCATAATTGACCGTCGGCGTTGAAGTAATCGGGTGGTACCCCCGCAACATGATTTATAGTACCGTCTGCTTTTAATGAAAAGTACTGCGGATTGACCCACACATCGGCAGAATCATAGGCAACATAAAATGGGATATCGCCTATAAACCTAATCCCATAATCACGCGCATAGTTTCTTAACGCACTCCATTGCCTAAAAAATAGGAACTGAAACCATTTTTCCTGTTGCAATTCATCTGCAAATCGAGTGGCGAAATCTTCCAGCGCTGCGCTATCGCGAAGCTTATAAAGCGCTGGCCATTGATACCATGGACGATCGTCATGTCTATTTTTCAAAACTTTGAAGAGTGCATAATCATCAAGCCAGGAAGATTCGCGGTCTACAAACTCGGAAAATTCTTGCGTAGGCTGCGCTGGAAGACGATGGAATGCCTTTTCAAGGAGCCGATATTTTGAGCTGTTTATTTCCGCGAAATCTATTGTTTGCAAGCCCTTCTTTTTCAAGGTCTTCAATTCATCCTTATTCAGCAAGCCAAATTTTAATAATTCCTTTAAATCGATGAGTAAGGGATTTCCAGCCCTGCTGCTTAAGGTGCTATAAGGCGAATAACATTGTGCTAAGTCTGTAGGCCCCAATGGAAGGATCTGCCACCAGCTTTGGCCTCCACGTTGGAGCTGTTTAACAAAACGGCGAGCTTCATTCCCGAGATCTCCGATCCCATAAGGTGACGGTAATGAGCTTATATGCAACAATACACCGGAACTCCTTTTCTGAGTGGAATCTTTATATTTTAAGATCGCCATGGGAAGATCCTTAAAAATAGCATTGATAGGAATTTCTGTGCCTTCGCCACTGCTATCCATCAAAACATGCTGCCAAGTCACTGAACGATGAGTTAAAAGCTGAACTTTTGTATCGGACCAATCAAATGAACAGGGCACAAATTTTGCGATTTTACCAATAGCGGCAAGATGTAGCGGTAAAATCACCACTAACCACTCATCCCCTGACCTACGTGCGAAAGCCAATATATGTTTCCGATATCGACCAGTCACCTTCAGTGGAATATAGCTGCTATCCGGTGCAAGTGTATGATCGTCCTTTCTCAGTTTCACCAATTCCTTTACCAACCAAAGTTTTATTCTTCCATCGTGTCTATTTCGCCATAAAAATGGAATTCGCTCTTCTTTGGCTGTCTCTTCGATAGTGTCGAGGAGACCTTTATTTAATTCATAAGCTATAGGTCGTCGGTTGTCGGGATCAACAAAGCTATAGTTCCAAAGTTCTGATCCCTGATAGATATCGGGTATACCAGGACAAGTAAACTTTAAAATTTGCTGAATAAGTGAATTCAATATCCCATAATCAGCGACTGCCTCAATAAATTGATAAAAGCTCGTAAAAAAAGGACGGTCTTTGTCCAGCAAAAAAGAAGCGAAGTCCCGAACTGAAGCTTCATAAACTAAATTTGGATTCTCCCAGCTTGAGCGTTCTTTACCTTCGCGAAGGTATTTAACCAAGTAGTCCAAAAAACGTTCTTCAAATGATGCTGTATTTGCCTTCGCATCCTGTTTCTCCATTGGATAAGAGGAGACCAAAGACTGGTAGATGAAATATTCATCATTTGGGTGCGGAATGTCCTTTCGATATTCATTCCAGACCACATCCTGCCAAATGCGCAGTTGTTTTACCCACTTTTGCGCCATAGCAGTCAGGACCAAAAGACGGCTCCGTGAATCCTCCCCCCGCTTGGTGTCGTGCGTTGAACTGGCGTTGATTGACAGTGGCCAATCTTTTTGCCGATCCTGCATAAATCGGTGAAATTGCTTGATACTAAGCCCTAAATTCTGTGGATGGTCACCCACTTCATTATGTCCAATAAACCGGTTGTAGGTGTACATCAAGGTATCTTCCACCCCTTTTGCCATTACTGGCCCAGTCAATTGCATGCAGCGGAGAAAGAAATCGGCCAAAGCAGTTTGGTTCGGCGATTGATAAGCTACCTGCGCTTGCTGAAACTGATTTCGAAATTGATCGACCAGCTCTTGGTCGAGCTCGGGGTTCTTCATCAACTTTTCAAAAAGTGAAGACACAAGTTCGAAGTTCGTTATTGACAATGGAAAGCAATCATCATAAAGCCGATAGACCGGAAAAAGTGCAATAAAGGACTTTAAAATGTCCTTTAGCGCATCCCGCTTCTCTTGGTCAACAACACCCAGAAGTGATGCTAACGATTTGGCAAGATTGTCGAGCTCTCCCTGCATCTGATCTGTAAGAATCTTACATTTTTTTGCATATTGATCTATTTTAATTGATAAGTTTTCGCCAGTAACTTTGCGATAATAGTTATTCAATATTTTCTTTCCCGACTGGCAGGAACATACATTATTACAAACTGATAAAAAATCATAGCCCGTTGTTCCCTGTATAGGCCAGTCGATCGGGAGCTTCTCTCCTTTCTCCAGTATCTTTTCAGCGACGATATACGTTTTCGGACCGATATATTTTCTCAAATTGTAGAGGTAGGCTGTGGGATTATAAAGTCCATCGATATGATCAATGCGGAGTCCATCAATCAGCCCCTCGTCAACGAGTGTTTTGATTAGCTCATGAGACTGCTTGAATACTTCTTCGTCCTGCACATTTAAACAAATTAGTTCGTTGACCGTAAAAAAACGTCTATAATTTATTCGTTGATGTGTATGCCACCAAGGACAAAGCTCATAATTCTGACTAGTTACCAATTCAAGAATACGATCGGGATCCGCATTAAAGCGTTGCAGCGTAGACGTAAGTATCTCGCCTGAGAGACCTTTAAAGATGTGTATTCGCAACTGCTTCCACTCTTCGTTATCTCCATTGGCTTGAGCGGTATTTATCTGAACCAAAAGGCCGCTAAAATCGGCTTGTGTGTCCCGTAAATAATCGCCCAATATAAAGCCATAAGATTCTGGTGAAATTGGATAAACATTTCCTTGATAAGAAAGTCGAAGACTATCATCGGAAGAAACGACTGTAATTTCATTGTCTGATATTGCTTCATCCAAAGTCTTTGCTAATATAGGTACCATTAATTTTCCCTGCTCAAATAAATTAGAACTATAGCAGGTATCAAAAAAACGGCTAAATGTTGATGACTGTCCAAATTCCAGCAAATCCATGAGCCATTCGTTCGCTGGATGAAATGCCATGTGATTTGGAACGATATCCTGAATCCATTTGATATTGGATTCTCTTAATTGTTTCTTAATAGCCCTGAGCTCGTCGAGTGTACCTAATTCTGGATTTATCTGATGCATATTAACACCGTCATAGCCATGGACACTCCCCGGCGTTGATTGTAAAATAGGTGCAGCATAAATCGTATCTATACCTAGATTAAGCAGGTAAGGAATTATGGCTTTAAAATCAGCAAAGTTAAACGCTTTATGAAATTGAATTCTGTAGGTTGTATTTGGCTTATTAATGGATACATTTCTATTCGTCTGCATAGTGCTGGATTTCATTTTAGTTCAGAACGCCAGCCAGCCATTTTAGTTCAATCGTTTTTCAAAAAAGGGAAGTTGAAATGAGATGGAAGGGTGTTGAAAATAATAAGGCAAAAAAATAATTTAAAATTAAAACGAATCTTTCTGAGCTGCGTTCTACCTGTACTTCTTCAATAATTGCAGTTTAAATTATTATAATATGAAAAAAATAGGAATTACGTTTTCCGCTTTTGATCTGCTTCATGCAGGTCACATTAAGATGCTCGAAGATGCCAAAGAACAGTGCGACTTTCTGATTTGCGGTCTGCAGACAGATCCAACGCTGGATCGTCCAGAAAAAAACAAGCCGACACAATCGGTATTTGAACGCTATATGCAATTAAAGGCATGTAAACATGTGGATATGATTATCCCTTACGCTACTGAGCAGGACCTAGAAGATGTTTTACGTTCATACAAAATACATGTTCGCATTTTGGGTGATGAATATATGGATAAGGCATTTACAGGCAGACAGTATTGCGAAGAAAAAGGGATACGACTTTATTTCAATAGACGGGAAAACAGGTTCTCGAGTTCGTCTTTGCGAAGAATAATTGCATCGAAGGAAAACACTAGTAAGGGCGCCGTAGTCAGTATAAACGATGGGGCTAATTACGCGTTAAAGCGCATAAATGCATAAACTAATAGTAAAAATATGATTATAGGTATTATTTTCGGCGTATTTGACATGTTGCATGTAGGCCATATCGTTGCGCTACAGGAAGCGAAGAGTCAGTGTGATTATCTCATTGTGGGACTTAAAACTGATTCAAATGTACAGGAAGCTGATGGCCATGACACGGCTCAGACCATGGTCGAAAGATTCATCAAATTGGAAGGCTGTCAGTTTGTTGATGAAATCATCCCTTTTGAATCGGATCACGACATTACAGATATGCTTCAGTCACTACCTGTCCACAAATTCTTTATAGGGGAAGACTATAAGATGGTTGATTTTTCAGGCAGAGATTATTGTATTTCAGAGGGAATTGAAATTTGTTATACCAAGAACAAAAACCGATTTTCAAGTCAGTCGCTTCGAAAAATTGTGAGTGAAAAAGAAATTGAGAAGGCGGAAAGGAGTTTTGGCGCAAGTTTAAAATGCCATTCCGCAAATATTATTTCAACCACACCCCAATAAAGGAGCAATGAAATATAGATACTGCAGGCTTGTAAACAACAACAATATCGTTCGTTATGGAAAAAATCAATATCGGTATTATTACGAGTTTAAGAAAGCAGTTGTTTGCCTATCGCATCCTTTTTTCTGAACATATACAAAGTCCAGCAAGGGTTGTACTAGAAGCAGCATCTCTTGAATCTATTAGCAGCAATTCTCTCATTCATGAAAAGCCTGAATTGCTGCTGCTCGATTATCGTTTGGTATTTAAAGATACCGCCCTTTTCTTTTCGCTTCTAAATAATCGCTATCCAAACCTGATCGTTATTGTTCTTGTGGATCAAACTCAGCTAAAAGAAGCGAAGCGATGTCAACAGTTTGTTGATGCCTATGTAGCCCCAAACATAGAGATTCTCCAGCTTTTTACACAGATTAGGAATCTAACAGTACGCTCTCCCTTCATGAACGCACATTAGTATAACAAGTGATGGCTTCGTCTTTTAATGAAATACCTGAGATAAGCGTATAAATAACGTGTACTTTGAGGCATTACCGAGAAAATTCCAATCGCAAAAATTTAATACGGTTTTAAATCCTTAGCCGATTATGTTGGCGCGACTCACACAGTGAATATAACATACTGATAATGAGCAGTTATAACCAATATTAAGTATAAATTACATCTTCCGTAATATTTACCTAAAGATCGTATCAGCGTTCCAACACGCAGCATTTTGACTAAAATCTGCACTGTTGTTGTTCTATAATAGCCGTAAAATTTAGAAAATAACAACATGCAGCACATCGAGATAAACTCATTTTTTAAAGAAAAAAGAAGCCTACTCAAAAATTTCGCTTCGCAATTTACTTCAGATCCGGAGATTAAAAATGATCTTATACAGGACACCATGGTTAATGCATTAAAATCCATCGAAAAGCTTATACATAATCCTAAGGTGGGCTCATGGTTGTATGTGATTATGCGCAACATTTATATTAACCATTACAGAAAAACAAAACGTACTGAGAACTATCACCATGAGTATGCAGCTTTAGCCAGTGCGGATTCTGTTTCAACAAATTTAAGCAGCAGCAAATTTATCCAGGATGATATCCAAAAAGCATTGCGTCAGCTTTCCGAAGATAATTATGAAATTTTCAACATGTTTCTAGAAGGTTATAAATATCATGAAATCGCTGAATATATGCAGATGCCTGAAGGTACTATTAAAACACGCATTCATTTTATTCGAAAGACCATGCAAAAGCAGTTAGCAATATATCATTAATATAGGGGATATATTAAACTATAAAAAAATAAAAATTAAAACTATTTACAAATAAATCTTGTTATTTAAACATTATCACTAAATAAATAAATATTATGATTTCAAACAAAACATTACTTGCTTCACTAGCTACCGCAGCGATTTTAGTTTCGTGTAATAATCAAACACCGCAGGAAAAGGCGGCTGAGAAGATGGAGCATGCGGAGGAAAAAGCAGCCGACGCCAATGAAGAGGCAATGAAAACTTCCGAAGATGCTGCGACGAAAGATGCAGAAGCCGTTGTTTATTCCGATAAAGCGGCGGCTAATGCAGCCATTGCTTCAGTGACAGCCCCTGTCCTTTCCAATGATAAAGCCAAGGAGCTTTATACAAAATTAGGTAAAACTTGGGTGGATCGCATCAATGCAGAGTCTGCAGATCAAGCGTTGGATAAAGAGAAATCACTGTTAGATATTAAAAACGAGATCGAAAAAAGTCTTGCTGACGGAAAAATATCTGCTTCGGATAAAGATAACATCATGAAATACCAATCGGATTGTTTAGCCGCTATTAAAGCTGCGCTCTAGAACATACGAGCATAATAATCAATAAATTATAGGATATTTTGCGATTCACTTTCAAATCGTAAGATATCCTATTATTTTTGTTGTTATCCTTACGGCTCCATTGATTAAAGAAAGATGAAAATTATGAAAACACATTCAACCAATTATTTTAACACATTGATTGAAGCTGCTGCAGATACCAAAGTAGTTAAGGGCACCATTCCACCATCAAAAAGCAATAAAACCGTTGCTGAACGACAATATGAATTAATCGCCTCTGCACCTTATCAGTATACATCTGACGATATTATTTTCCAAGTCTATGCGGAAAGAAGGGATCTAACGCCAGATGAGTATCCCGAAGCAAGAGCAGTTTTTTTCTCAAGAGGACAAGCTTGCCTGCGAGCTTCCCCGCTTACAAAAACCTATGGGTATGGGATTCATAGTAATAGTGAAGGCAAGATCGCTCTATATGGAATGGAAACAGCAATTTATCAGAAGTTTGTAGCGGATGATAATACAGCGAAAGTTAAAGCAATGAGGTCTACTAGGTAGCACTTGCACAATAAAATGATGTTGAAAAAATTAACATTTCTCATGAGCAATCACTTGCTCCAAAAAAGAAATCTGCCGTTCGTTTATTTTCTTCCTAGCTTCCGCAAATGTAAACCAACCTCCGCGATCTACTTCTGGATAAGTTTGCATTTTTCCGGATTTCGGCGGCCATTCCATTTCAAAGGTATTGCTTACCAGATCAGCAGGATCTATATCTCCTTCAATTGCCCAGCACTTAACTATTTTTCCTCCTTTCTGTTGAATAGCTTGTAGCGCAATAAAATTTCCGCTGGGAAGATAGCCTGTCTCTTCAATAAATTCCCTTTTGGCTGCTTCAAGTTCATCTTCATACAAATCGATTTCTCCCTTAGGGATTGTCCAAGAGCCTTCATCTTTTTTCGTAAAATAGGGGCCACCAGGATGTACTAAGAAAAAATAAATTTCTAGCGCCTCAAATTTATACAATAACAATCCAGCACTGGTATTTATCTTTTTAGCCATTGTTGCTGCTATTCCGTAACCGAATCCATGTAGGGGCATGATCGCTGCTCTTTTCCCAGCCGCGAACATGGCGATCAATACCGCCTTCAATCAAACGATTCTGAATTGAAGGGCTTAATAGGATATGATCTATACGCAAACCGGCATTTCGACTATAAGCCTGACGAAAGTAATCCCAGAACGTATACACCTGCTGATCCGGAAAAAGCTGACGAATCGCATCCTGCCAGCCCGCTTCAAGAAGTTGACTGAAAGCCTCTTTAACCTCCTTTCTGAACAATGCATCGTCGACATATTTTTCAGGTTTATAGGTATCCATTTCAGTTGGAATAATGTTAAAATCGCCGATGAGTATCGCTGGAATATCCATACTAAGCAACGTTTTGGCCCGCTTAGCTAAGCGCTCAATCCACGTCAATTTATACTCAAATTTGGGCCCGGGAAATGGGTTCCCATTGGGAAGATAAAGACAGCAAATCGCGACTTGCTGGATCATAACCTCCAAATAACGGCTTTGAACATCTTCGGCATCACCTGGAAGCGCTCTAGAGATTTCTTCGATCTCATATTTAGAAAGAACCGCAACCCCATTCCAGCTTTTTTGACCGTGCCAAACGGCATGATATCCGATGGCATTAATTTCTTTCAGTGGAAAACGTTCCTGCGGAGATTTCAACTCCTGGAGGCATACAACATCAGGCGATTCTTCGGCCAACCAGCGAAGCAAGACTGGTAGACGCGCATTGATACCATTAATATTATAGGTAGCTATTTTCATGAACTCATTTTTAACTTAAATAAACAACCAAAGGAACCTCTTTATTGTTTGAAACTGCTAAGAAAAATTTAAGCGAGGAAAATTGAACATCTTTAGCAAAACAGCACTTATTTATGAAATTTGTATGGGATTAAATGACTATTTAAGTGATACGACGATAAATTCATTTCTCCAACGCTATAAATACGTATTTAACCTGTATTTTTCGGAAGTTCCTTAGCTACCCTACGCTATTTCTATTCAAAAACTACGGTTAAAGCTTCATAAACATCCTTTAGGTATAAATTTTGTTTCAATTACATCAAAAGAATTTACACTCAAATAGCGTACGGATATGGAAAATATTGAAAAGAAAGCAAAAAAAATAGGTTTGGAAAAAGGCTACTATTTATTGCTAATGGCCATTTTGGATCTTCCAGTTGAAGAAGTACAAAATACAGTAAAGGAGGGTTAAATCGTATGAAAAAAATAGCAATCATCAGTACTTGTCCGCCTCAAGAATGTGGGTTAGCAACTTTTACGAAAGACCTTAAACAAGGTATGGAATTCGATCCTACTGTACAAATTGACATCATCGCTTTATCTAAACATGGATTAGAGGATTTTAATGAATCTGTACGCTTTGTCATCTTTCGGGATCGACTTGATAGTTATCATCAAGCAGCTCGTATCATCAATGAGGAATATGATTATTGTATTGTGCAACATGAATTTGGAATATTTGGTGGTGCCGACGGTATTTTCATCACACAAATCGCCAACAATCTTACTATACCATTATTAACCGTATTTCATACTATTCTGCAAACCCCTTCATTGCAGCAGAAAGAAATTATGGAATTACTTCTGGAAAAATCTCAGGTGGTTGTCAGCTTATCGCCAAAAGGAGTAGAATTGTTAAAGGAGCAATTTGATTCGGCTCTTACGGATAAAATTAAAGTTATACCGCATGGCGTGCCGCAGTTTGACTATAATCAGGGGTTAGCCAAGTACAGGTTGAATTTACAGCAAAACTTTGTGATGATGACTTTTGGTTTAATCGGAAGAAGTAAAGGGCTTGAATATGCCATAAAATCCCTGTCGGGTATCGATCTTCCTGGATTCAAATACTTGATTGTTGGAAAAACACACCCCAATGTGCTTGCCCATGAAGGTGAATCTTACCGATTCGAACTTCAAAATTTAGTTGATCAACTAGGTTTACAGGATAAAGTTGTTTTTATTGATAAATTCTTAACGGATGAAGAACTTAAAGAGTATCTGACAGCATGCGATATATACTTATCCCCATACCCTCACGAACAACAAATAAGCAGTGGAACCTTATCTTTTGCAGTAGGCGCGGGAGCTGCAGTTATCTCCACTCCTTACTGGCATGCCAAAGATCTATTGAAAGATGATCGTGGCATTCTCACTCCGTTTAACGACATAGAATCCATGCGTGGCAACATCAAATTATTGTATACCTCCCATCGACTACTCGCTTGGCATCGTTTCAAAGCACGCAGCTACGGAGAACAAACTGTATGGAAAAACGTAGCAAAAATGTATATCGAGCTTCTAAATGGAGTAACAACACCGGTGAGATCTTTAATTGATTATGAAAAATACCTCTCTTTTGATTTGAAAAGAGAAGCATAAAGTTAAAGGGCTGTCCGAGGAGTCTAACTTTTCAGGGCAGTGATTAACGTGGACAGCCCTTCCTTTTTACTATTTTATGTACATCCCATCCAATTCAACAGCCTTTCGGATAATCAGTTCTCAAACGGATTGGCTTGACTTTTTACTCACCCTATTTAGTCGTAATAGCCTATTTAAAGTTTCGAATGCCTTTATGGTATAAATGGCCTGCGCTTCTTCCATTTTGACGCTCGATTGAAGTTCAATTTTTTCGGTAGATATAATCTTGTCCTTTTCAGCAATTGAAATATAGGCGAACAATTTACCAGCTGATTCGGGCACGGCTGTTGCATATCCGGTTGTGGCAATAGCCCATGTTGTACCAAACAGGTTGCTTACTGCAAGTGCCATTTCTTCGGTAATTTTCGGAGATACGCAGTCGCATCTTTCGGCTTCCTTTGCATCTACCTTTAGTATTTTTATCTTAGCATTAATCGTATAGGTGGTCACTCCCCCAGCGAAAACTTCCATTGCTCCCTCCATCTGTGAACAGGCTAACTGCAACAATCCCGCTGTCACACTTTCAGCAACGGCAATACGATCTTTAGCATCTTTGAGATTTTGAGCGACTTCGCGCAGTAACAATTCTGGAAACTCTATTTTCATTATATATTAATATAAGGTCATCTACATATGAAGGCATTGCCTACGCTATCTTTATGCCACATGGTATATTTTAATCTCAGGATTATTGCTTATTAGTGGCTTTAGTGCAACGAGGATGATATTATTGTATAATTCTGTTGACAAAAAGGCCTCAGCATCTTCATAAGTATCAAAGCCATATAAGAGCTGTATATCCTCATCGCTGAAGAGTAGCTCTTGTGTTTTCGCTCCTTTTATTTGTTCTCGAAATAAATCTTTGAACTTATTATATGTACTTGTCAATTCCCCCCTATTGGAAGAATTCATTTTTAACACAATTTGCAAATATGCTGTCGTCATTTGTTCCTTATTTTTATTGTCCATAATGGTTTAAATTTCCCTGACCCGGTACGAATGGATTGGAATTGCCCAATCCAAATGTCTCTAAAAACCAAACAGCTTCTAACCAAAGATCGTTTGTAATAAATTAATATTCCTTCGTTATTTAAGCTAACTTTAGCATAAACATTTTAGATGATATGCATGTTAAGTAAAAGGACGATCTTTGCAACTAACATTGAGATAAAATCTATCAGCACATGATATATTCAAAAATAGCGCTGTCAACTGTACTTTTCGTATTAATGGCACTCACTTGTACAGGACAGAGTTTTGATCGCCAACTGAGGAATCAAAAGGAAAAGACGCAAAAGGAATTTTTGAAGTTTATTACTGAAATAGGAAGTAAAATAACGGATTCGACCTTAACGACCGAACAGCAAAATGCATTATTTAACCCGATCGTTGCGTATGCTCATAAAGAACATACTGGCTTAACACGATTGCGCAAAAAATATTTTGAAAAAATACAGGCTCCACCAACAGCACTTAATGCATTTATTTTTGATAGCAAGCCTCCTGAGGAACTGTCAAAAATGTTGGAAACCCCACAATTCACGACAGTAACCTTGCTACAGTGTTATCGACCTATCGAAATAGCGCGACTTATCATTATGGGAATATCGATCTGGCCATGTCTAAAGTAGATAAATCCTCGCCTATCAATTTGATGCTTTCACACGATCCCTCCCATTGGCGCGCAGAGATCCTACCCAATATCCCACAATCGACGTCACTTTCAGCGGGCATACGCATGGGGGACAATTCGGCTATAACAACCCGAATTATCAGTGGAGTCCGGTCAAATATGCTTACCGCGAATGGGCAGGCCTGTACCGTGAAAAGCATCAGGCACTGTACGTAAATGTTGGCTTCGGTTATCTAGATTATCCAAGCCGAGTTGGGATACTACCGGAGATCACTATATTTCACCTGAAGAGTAAAGGTTAAAGCAAGTTAAATACTGTCCCTGATGGATTTTTCACCCAGTACATATTTTCGGGTAACTCATTAAATTCATCACAGATTTCAACACAATTTCTAATCGAATTTCCTATCGGCTGGTCTGAAATACCAAGAAGTAGCAATTAGAATAATGTATAATAGTGCCGGAGCCATTAAAGCGAAAGAATCTCCCGATGCAATATGCGAATACAAGGCACCAGTAGCCGTAAAGAAAATACCCGCATATGCCCATTCTTTCCAAAGTGGTCTTTTAGGCCAAAGCAAGGCAACCACAGCTAATAGTTTCCAGATTCCTAGTAAAGGAAGTATATAACTCGGATATCCCAAATGGTCTATATTTTGTATCCCACCTGCTCCTTCTGTTTGAATTTTAAAAATCTGTATGATAGCAGTTGACAATAACCCTACAGCCAACCATATGGTTGCTATCCAATAAATTATCCGATTTCTTTTCATAATGCGTTGATTTATTTATTATCCTGTTAATTACTTTACATTTCTAGCCACCTCTCCTATCTTCAACACCCGGTATTATCTTTGCCACCCAAAATAAAGCAGCTCTTTTACTGACCGTTCTTTATTATGTAGCTATTTGACTACAAATATAAATGTAGTTATGTAACTACGCAATATTATTTTCATTTTTTTAAAGCGAGGCATTGAATACAACGGCTATCCTGCGATACCCCAATTAAACCTGCTAATTATTTTTTCATATATTTGAGTTAAGATCAATCCAACGTCACATAGTAACAACAAAATAACCGTAGTTACTATTCATCGCTGCGGTGGGCCGGAAATTCTGGAAGGATGCCGTAACATTGTGGCTAAACAAGGAGGCTGCAAGGTAGGTGAAGCCGTCATCACAACTGCAGGCAAGCTAGCCGCTAAATATGTAATTCATACAGTTGGACCAGTGTGGAATGGTGTCATTACACCGTTTCTGATGGCCGATACAACACTTAAGCAGATCAAAATAGTATGTTTGACGATGATACCTTTCTACTGATCAATCAAATAATAATATAAACCTAGCATAAAACTAAGACTACTCCGCTTCAAATTCCCATCTATATTCATAGGAAGGAACAGGCTTATCAATGTGTGGAAATTGCAGTTTTTTGAGTTCCCTAATATGTTCAAAATCTTTATTTAGAAGTAAATATATACCTGCGTTCTTACCTATTTCTCTTAATATTTCTGGGGTAATCTCTTTTTCTCGACTGTTGGCAGATATGATCATTTTTACAAATTGCTTGCCCGATGAAGTTATATACGGATTTAGCTTATAAGGCCCCGGAATACCAGTATTTTCGTGAGATTGTCCTGCCAATACATCATTGATATAGATAGCATAGTCTACATTTTTTATTTCATGGTAGAGAAAGTATGATTTTACGACCGAGGCTATTCCGCTATGAGCAACCTCAGCAACCTCATCATTTTCCCTATCTCCACCGCCATTGTTACACGACATAAACAACACAACACAGTACATAGCAATGACGATAATTTTTTTCATTTCGTATTTTCTCCTTATTTTTAAAACTGTCGCAATATTCCTTTGATAGCGATTCTAAGCCAATACGACCAACAAGTTAACAACCCAATTTAAGGCCTTAAAACAAGAAATTGCGGATGGCTATACAGCTTATTAAGATACAAATTAGTCGGAATAAAATGGGCTATACAGGTTATTTTTTTACAGGAGAAGTAAGAAAAGTGTAACCATATATTAACCTCTTGGCCGTATTTAAAAGAAAGAGAAACGTCCATCTTTTTAAAATTTCTTTATAAGTCACTAGAATTCACGATATTTGGAAAAATAAACACCCTACCAGTATCTGTTTAAAACATTGGTTATCCAATAGCTGGATAACCTTTTTTGTGCAAGAAGCTATCCTGAAGTTGCCCCACTCTCAATATAGCATGTCGAACAGTATGCAAACACAGCTTCACGATTGTTCGGCTGTCATCTATCTCGGTAAACTTTCGGGACGGCGCATACGATAAGAAGTCCCTGTGATGGCGTGCAAAAAGGCCTCAATATCTTTTATTTCATCTTTTGTCAGATTTAGGGGTTGCATCAATGGATCAGTTACAGGATAAAGTGGATCTTTTGCTTTCTGCTCAGCAGTAGCGGAATTCATCTGCATACCACTATTGTACATATTCAACAGACCGGTCATATTCCAAAACAATCCGTTGTGCATCCACGGATCGGTATTCATCACGTCACGTAGGGATGGTGTACGGAAACGTCCTACATCAGCAGGATCCTTTGTAATCTCGTATCGTCCCAGGTCCTGATATTTCCGTTTGTAATAGGTGAGACCAATATTGTGATACAGATCATCGGTAAAAAATTGACCATTATGACAATTCATACAGCGCGCTTTGGTGCGAAATAAATGAAGACCGCGCACTTCCTGATCAGACAACACTTTATAATTGCCATCTAAAAACTCGTCAAAACGGCTTCTTCTACTTGTTAATGTCCGTTGAAAAGCACTCAAGGCTTTCAGTACCTCCGACATCGAATAATCGGTTTCCCCGAAAGCATCCACAAACAATTTGTTGTATCCGGGGATGGCCTTTAGCTTGGGAATCAGTTTTGTCAATTCCATATCCATTTCATGATGAGCTTCAATAGGACCCAACGCTTGTTCCTCCAATGAACCAGCACGACCGTCCCAAAACAATTCCTTGCGTGCATACACATTGAGCAAAGATGGCGTATTACGCGTGCCTTCAAGATGATCATTACCAACTGGTACGGTAAGCTTGTCAGCCCAGGAAGTCTGGGGGTTGTGGCAGCTACTACAGGATATTTGATTGCTTCCCGATAGAATGGGGTCAAAAAAAAGATATTTCCCCAACTTCACATCAGGCTTTTCCATTAAAGAAAAATAACCGGTATCGATCTTGGGTAGAGACTTAAATTCATTCCAATGAGCCCCTACATCAATTGTTGGTTTTGGCCATTCGCTCACCGGCCGTCGATAATAAAGCTGTATCTCATCATCAAAGGCTTGCTGTTGATCTTTCATAGAAAGCAAACCCACAAAACCAACAATAGTGGCCAATACACAAAACTGCTTTTTCATTCTCTCTTAATTATGCTTATAAACAAGTACGATAACTATTTTAAAATATATAAGAAACCCCCAATTTACCCAGAAACCAATTTTTACCCGGTACACTTGACAACGTATAGTCTATCGGCACCAAATTACCCCTACACTGATAATCCATCTGGAGCTGTATGCTCCAATTGTTCTTTGCATGATGCGTGCCCCATACCCAGGACATATTCCAGCTATTACGTGGAGCGGTGTCGTAAAGATAATCTTGATACAGTATCTGCTTCCCAAAATCCCCTGTATTCAACTCAGATACGTAGAGATTATGGCTTGGTGACCATTGTTTAGTATAGGCGATTGTTCCTATTATATCGGCCGACTGGCCGAGCCGGAATGTTCGATTCAGTCCCAGTCCCAGTTTAACTTGATCAAATTCCATTTGGTTACCACTAACACCATCTTTTTTCTCGGTCTTATACATACCAGCATGGCCTTCAAACAAATACTGATGTACGGCTAATTGAGTTTTAAACGAAATTTCATGCCGACGATAGGTGTAGTTATTTGCTAGATAACTATAATTAAAATCCTGTCCATTTTCAATTTGTCCCTGCAGCGCTACTCTTAGCAATCGCTTACGATGCATCTGCCGGCTCCATAAAAAATCGATTGATCCGATATCTTTTTTATAATCATTTAAGGACAAATAGGTCTGTTTTGAGTTATCATTTCGTCTGAATGATTGTTCTTCATTTAGATAGCGACTATTAAAATAGATCTTATTCCTATCATTGGGTTTCAGGAAGATATGCGCGCCGACGCCTTTACGGTGAATAATATCGTTGTAATTGATCTCTTTTAGTCGCTCACTCGCACTTCCAAAACCGTTCATCATCCAATTGACATACAATGGGTCTTCTGTATTGGTTGTATACTTGTCATTTTTATAGCCCACGTTGACCCGTTCAGAACCATATCCCCAAATACCAGCAATATGATAAGAAAATGTTGGCAGATTGTGACCAACACTCAATTCAAACTGCAGGTTCATATCTTTGATATCGCCTCTGGGATCATTATTGGAGTAGTGAGAGCCTAATCGATAATCGATGCCCAGGGAAATCGGGAGCTTAGCATCGAAGAATGCTCTTTGGATTCCCGCATCGAGCTTATAGGTCTCTCGACTGTATTTATTTTTTCGCAGCGAACCAAAATACAATGGCGCATCGACATTCCATCGTGACTGATGGCGCAAAGCAGTACTGTCTTCTGCGGAGCGGTCATATGAAAATCTTCCCCAAAAGCTAGTTTTGCGCCAATCGGTCTTCCCTTCCGTATACAATTGGGATTGAATGAGCCCATCAGTTCCTTGCGCCGCCTTAAAGTCCCCTTGCCCCCTGCTGTGCCGAATACCAAATAGAGAAGATCTATTTTTGATTTCCTCAGGAATCCATACCCTATTTCGTATGGCCATATCATGCATTATTACAAATGATGGCTGATACCAATAGGTCAAAGCTGCTGTTGAATCTAAAGAATTAGACGTACTCTGCCCGAAGACAGCGTGGTGGGCTAAGAAAGCCACCCAAAATAACATGATGTATCTCACACTTTTCATTCAGGTATTTTTTATAAAATACCAGCTTTCCAACGAAAAAGCTGGTATTGGGAATAACCGTTTTTCATTAATCACCAAATCCAAATGGATTTGCTTTTATCGCGATAAAATCTTCTGTGGAATTATTTGTATCTTTTAATTTACGAACTCCATTGTTCGTTTTTTCGGTTTTGCGAATTACAGATTGCGATGAATAGCCACCTAATGGTGCGAAAGTAAAACCTGCATCCTGTGACGCCGTCAATTTTTTAGGAATTCTCGCGTCCTTGGTGTTTGGCTGTACTTCTACGGCATCCATAATCCAACCGACAGGTAACTGTCTGTATTTTTTTGCGGTGGAAGTCGGAACACTGATGGACGGTTCCGCATAGCTCTTCAAATTCTCCACATCTGAACGATTCGCGTGCTTAAAAATAACATAAGCATCCCGCCCTAAATTATCCAATATCCAGTCATTCCCCGTATAATCCAATATCTCCACATTGGGAACAGCCGGATTGTCAATATCTGTTGCAAAAGGAGTTTTGCCAGGGATATCTCCAAAATAAACCTCAAAATTAGCTTTACTCAGATCTACTGTAAGATCCGGATTCTTGATGGCTACTTCTTTTCCATTATTACCAACAAACGGTGCTTTATGGTTTAGCGCATTTTGCGCAATTACAATGCTTTTACCAGGTTCGACTGGATAGGTCTTTCCATTGCCAGGAATCATAAATAAATCTCTTAAGTAAACATAGTCTGTATTTTCTGATTCGTAGCCGCCCATTCCTGAAGATTTACTCCAATCCAATTGGCCATTGGATTGATAGTAATCGGAATGACTGGTCGGAGATTGCCTTCCCCATAACCGGCCAAAGTAAAGACTATCGGCATATAAAACACGTTCTGTATTATTGTAAACTTCAAAAAACTGATCCCTGAATACCGCTCCTTCTTTATTATCAGAACCCGCATAGTAAATCTGCTTGATGACAAAGTCGCCCAATAGACCTGCAACCAATTCCATATCCAAAGTCGTAGAACTGGTTAAACTGATTTTTTTCAGCGAAGCATTGAATGTCACGTCTTCAATACTTGATTCTCCTGTCAAACTGTTGTATTGCGCTTTGGGTATCGTAATAGAAGCATCAATATCATATTCACCCGGTATAATAGAAGTCAGGTTGACCACACCTTGGGACGAAGAATATGTAGCACTGGTTTTTGTTGCCAGATTGGTTATCTTAACAATAACCTTGCTTAAGTCCAACTTGGTATTAAAATTTTCAGAAGCATATTTTAAATTCAGCTTAATATCCAGCGGTTGTACACCGGGTGTATTATCTTTTTTACAGGAGATAAAAGGTAAAAAGAGAAAAGGAATTAAGTAACGAGTTTTCATTGTGTTTAGTTTTTATGTTAAAATTTATAAGTCAGTTGGGCGCCATAGTTGGGAGATGAATTTGGGGCTTGCACTGAAGAAGCTCCTTCCCTATAAAAGCGCGGTTGGTAATCCAGAAAATTATAGACGTTAAATGACAGGTAAATATTCTTGCCTATTTCCTTGGCCATATTGAGACCAAAGTTCCAGTAGACGTAGTTGTTTTCAATATTTACCAAGTCAGCTTCATTTTTCCTTGCTGTGTATAATTCGAGATGCTTCGGATTGTTTATATCAAATTGATCAATGGTATGATACGTATAATCACGTGTATAATATCCTACAGGAATAATATCTCGGTAATTAGATTTATTGTAGTTTAATAATTCACAGTCTGCACTCAGTTCAATAATCAAACGCAAAGCCGGAAAATGAGTTGAACTTCGTAACTGCGCTCGACTTAAATAGTTCTTGGTAGATTTGGACGGAAAAAATCCAAGGATAACGTCATCTAACGCTGTCTTTTCGGCATTAAAATTCAAACGGCTCAGCGCACTGGAACTAGAATTGGCTAGGGTAAATGCGGCAGTAGCGGAGAAAGTTGTCATAATCTGTTGAATTCTAGGTGTAGAATACATGACTTCCGCACCAATATTGGACGATTTATTACTATTGGCAAAGTACAGATTGGACATTAAATAGCTTCTCGTCCCCGTCTGTTCAACTATTGGTTTACCCCCGGGCACCGCAGTAGCCGAATAGGTAGGCAAGTCAATGAGTTGATCAGCCGTAACCGTGTTGATTCCGCGCGTATTTTTTTTATAGAAAAGATTCGTACGTAGCTGATGCCCATTCTTATGCCATGAAAACGATGATTCCAGCGTTTGCCCTACACTACTTTTGAGATTGCTATTATCTTTTTCATAACGCCGCAAGTAAATCAATGCCATACTTTCGTCAACCTTACCATTATAAGAGTTGAGCAATATAATTTCATCAAAAGTAGGCCCGGGATATAGTTGTGCTAATCCAGGAGATTTGAAGGATAAGCCGTATGCTAGCCCAATCTGAGTTGATTTAGAAAGTGAATAATTGATGTTGGTTCTTGGAGAGATGGAAGAGTGACCATTCATAAGATCCCAGCGAACGCCCGCCCGCATGCTAAGATCCCTTCCCCATACTTTTGTCCGCATAGCATCCTCCGCATACAAGCCCAGGTTTTGCAAAGCGTTTGTTAATGAAAAATCATAATACCTATCCGATCTCGCTCCAAGATCCTTTTTGGGAATAGAAGGATCTGCAATTCGCCCCTTTCCACGGTTGATGTCATAACTATAGTTACTTCCAAAGTTTATTTTGTGGATAATATCGCCGGTAATTGCGATGGCATTTCCTTCCAATCGGGCATTTAAATTCAATGGTCTATTATCCACATGATCTAGCGCAGTATACTGACCAGGTGCATATTGTCCTTCTACAATTCCAGTTTGCACAGAATCGGTATAAAGCACGACTGCACCATTATAGTAATACTCCCGATAGGTTTTCTGCAGTGTTGAACTTATTCCTGCATTGAGACTAATGCTTTTAAGGAATTTATGGTCCAATTTGTAACTGGTTCGGCTAGCAGCATTCCAACCCCGGCCGCCAAAAGAAATGGCATTCGAGAGTGGGTCATCTGGATCTTTTCGGACCTGATCAATAACTTTATTGTAAGAGCCTGAGAAGGTTTGTTTCAGACGCTTATCTGCGCCAAAATAGTTTGTCCATATCAAAGTTCCGTTTACGCGGTCGTATTGTTTCAGCTTATCTCTATTGTCTGCGTAAGACTGCACATAACCTAAATCCACATTAATTGTCCCAAGCTTTTTTCCGAGCTGCATTCCCTTAGACAGACCATATGAAGTTGCATTGCTCCGCACTTGAAGCCTAAAAAAAGCCGGAGTCTTGCCAGCCTGCCTTTCGATAATAACGGCACCATTTGATAAATCGCCATAGCGTGCCGGTGCTACGCCAGAAATAACTTCCAAATGTTCGATATTTTCTATCGGAATCTGACGCAGATCCAGACCGCTAAACACATTTTCTCCAGAATAGAATTTTCCCGTTGTCGGTCGACCGGTTAAACCATAATCTGAAGGTCTAATTGCATTCGTTGCGGAAGACATGCCAAATATTCCAGCGTTCCGCCCTTGCATATTACCATTGTTACCCAAAACCATGTCATCCATTATGATAGCGACACCAAAGGAGTTATTCAGTTCATTCGCGTCTCGCGATCGTCCTGTAGTCTCACTAAAAGCACCTCTCAGCGTCAGATTTTGCATCTCCTGCACAGAAGGGGCTGTATTCTTCCGGTTTGGCAATCGGTTCAGCAGATCGTTTAAACTTAGCGCCGGATAACGTTCAATCATTTCGCGATCAAATACGAGTGATGAGTTGCTCAACTCCCCTCTCTTCGCCTGTACCCCAACTTCTTCAAGAGCAAGACTCATATCTTGCAACAAAAAATTTTCAATCTTTTGCATCGAATCTAACAGGACTGTCCTTTCAACCTTTTTCTTACCAATGTAGGAAACCGATAGCGTAACAAGTTTGCCATACTGCTCTTTAGGGATGGTTAAACGATATTCACCACGCCCATCGCTCATACTGGAGAATCCTAACTGATCCAAAATAACGGTACTTCCCAATAGGACTTTCTTATTACCATCAGTGATCTTTCCCCGGATGTATATCGACTGTGCATGCGCAACTGCAATTGTGTAAAATAAAATAAAATTAGTCCAATAGAGCTTTTTCATAAGTGAGAATAAAAGCGCACAAAAAGGCACATCTATTTAAAATGATTCTAAACAGATGCAAATGTAACGTATTTTAACACAGTATTTCAAATTATTTTTAATAATTCTAAATAAACTACTGCATAAAAAATTAAATATGAACTAGAAAGACGCAAAAAACAGAATACTGATACCGGTAATTTTTACTTCGAAATTGTGCGTAATGCTTTTCGAATAATGTAGTGTGTTTCCTTGGTATTACTTTCTTCTTCCCAACGATGACAAAGTGCTCTAACAAAACCAGGTTGGCTTTTGCTTGCGTCATTCAGCCAATTTGCGACGCTATCCCGAACATATTTTGAAGGATCGGATTTTAGCGGTTCTAAAATAGGCAAGGCTAGACTTGGTTCCTGCTTCAACCGATCGATGTGCTTACACCATACGCCCCTCGGTCGGGTTGACTCCGTAGCAAAACGCCTCACATTTTCATCCTTCTCTATCGCCCATAGGCTCAGATAGGTAATGCTCCTGTCCAAATCAAAAGCTATCCTATTACGGATGGCCATCCAGCTGATTTCTCGTACACCAAAATGTGTATCTGCAGCAAAAGGACGTATTGATGAAAGCAGTTCCTCAATTTCAAGCTGTTTATCATTTCCAATCGCGTAGGTCGCCCAGCAACGCACGAGATCTGCAGGATGATTGAATAATATTGTCAGGAAGGTATTATCACGATTTTGTGTGATCATGTCGAACAGCGCACGTCCGATCGTTTCATTGATGGAATTTACCGTCGGTTTCTGTAACTGCTCCAAAAGCAACAAGATTGGCTTTAAGTAGTGAATGCGCGCATTCTGCTGAAGAATGTGCGCAAGTAAAAGCCGTTGGTCAACAGCTAGCCACTCTACAAGATTTGCAGTTTCAATTTCACCGCGGTTCAGACTGGCTAGGCAGTCTATTGAAATATCAGCTGTCTGCCTTACCCCTTTACGTTGTACTTTGCTCATAGCTGTATGATTAACGCATCAATATTAGTCTTAGCTCGGGATTACAGTAAGGACACCAGTTGCCGCGGAAAAAGGCCACGCTAACCGTTCCATTCTCCAGAAGTTTTCCGAGCTCAATTTTGCTATGCAGCGAATTCATCAAACTAAAATTCGGGACCTTGTCCCCTATCTGCAGGCTCTTTTCGATTAGATCGCCAGACTGAAGATCCTGAATGGATCTGCCAAATATTTCCTTTATTTCAAGACGAAGATTAGCTAAATTCGCATTTAATTTAGCAATTTTGTGTTCTAAATTTTTCATGATGCTGTACGTTATTTCTGCAAAGTTTTAAAAGTAAATGCACAATCACAATACCGCATATTATTATCCCTATGGGGCAAAAAAGTCAATTTTATGAGTATAACAGAGAAAGCAATAAAACAAAAAATATGTCCATTGGAATTTGCCGTCAATGCGATTAGCGGGAAATGGAAAATTCCGATTGTCTGGCGTATCAATGAAGGGGAAAAACGCCCAAGTGAAATGCTTCGTGGTATTGCAACAGTTGATAGACGGGTGCTAAACCAACAATTGGCCGAAATGGTCAATGATGGTATTTTAAGTAAACAATCTTTCCATGAGCTTCCTCCCAGAGTGGAGTATTCATTGACACCCTTAGGGAAAAGTTTAGTGGAAGTACTCTGGAAATTAAATGCCTGGGGAGAACTTTTATTGGAAAATTCCAATAAAAATTAGCACAAAGGGGCAGATTCGAGCCACACACCGATGCGCTATTTGTACGAAATGCGTTCGCCCCAGCTATGACAGCTATTTACGAAAACTGCAAAACACAAAATGCTGTTTCGTGTCGAAGGGTGTTATATGGTCAATAGTCATACATTCAATTTTCCTAAAACATGTCTGGAATAAATCGCTTATTGATTGTGCTGAATACTGTTTAATAGTAATGCCACTACATTTCTTTGGCCCCTGTTCAGAAAAAGTTCCAACGACTAAAATACCTCCCACCGCAATTGATTGATCTGCGATTTTGATGTAACGATCAATCTCCTGGCGAACAGTCAAAAAATGAAAGGTGGCCCGATCATGCCAAAAATCATAAGTTGCGTCGGGAACGAAATCCAAGATATCCGAAACAATCCATTTGACTTTAGTCGCCTCATCCCCTAATCGCTTCTTCGCTCGTTCAATTGCAGCGTTGGATATATCCAATACAGTAATATCTTCAAATCCTGCTTTCAGCAAGAAATCAACCAGGAAACTGTCACCACCACCTATATCGATGATTTTCGCCTTTTTTGGAAGGTTAGCTTGCTCTACAAAATGTAGCGATGCTTCTGGATTGGGCTGGTACCAGCTCACTGATTCCAGCGGCTTGTTTTCGTATATGTCTTCCCAATGCTTCTTTCGATTAAAATTTTCCATCTGTCTATTGTCCTGGTAAAATTTGATGATTGATATCTAATGCCCTAAGGTTTAGGGCAAAATTTTTAGCTCCTTAAAGACTTTCCGCGTATCTCTTTGCGGCAGCGCGAGAAATCAGGACGATTGAACTTGCGGTCCTGAATAAGCCGCGTTGCAAAGAAATAAATCTTTTCTTTTTGCTCAACATAACCTATCCACCATCCGGTATTGATCTGATTGGCCATAGTCCATCCGTTTTAGACCAAACTGTACCCGCAATCCTGTCTATTCGAAAATATCCATATTTTCATCATAAATAGGGCTTTTCATATCCAGAAATTTCAACACACTGTGAAATACGTGATTTTGGGTCAACGTTTTATTTGGTTTCAACTGTTTTGAATGATCAGAAACCCAAACAATAAAGGGAATCTCGTATTGCTCTTTTGGTGCAATGCTCATCGGCAATCCGTGCATATAAAGGTTATTTTCACCCAGCGATTCGCCATGGTCCGAGACGAACAACATGGCACTATTATATTCCTTCAATTGTTTTAGATCCTCAATCAGATTATGTAAAATATAATCTGTATAAACAACGGTGTTATCATAAGCATTGATCAACTCTTCTTTAGAACAGTTCCCGAGTTCAACACTATTGCATACAGGTTTAAACAGCTCGAATTGAGCGGGATATTTTTTGCTATATGTTGGCCCATGGCTTGTACTTGTGTGGAGCACAACAAAAATTTTATCTTTTTTACTGGAGGATATTCGCTCCTTTAGACCTGTTAAAAGTACCTCATCGTAAGCACATCCTTCACCCTTACAATTTGTGGCAAGTTGATCATTTGTTTCATATTCTTTAATATGTACAGGTGGCTCCCCCCAATTACTTGTTCGCCAGATCACATCGACATCATTTCTATAGAGATAGTTCGGCAGGATTTCGTACAAATCATCTGTATTTTTATGCTCCAATATACATTTTACTCCTGCTGTCGTATAGGTGGAGCAAGAAGTTGCGTCAAAATGATAAAGATTGGGTGTTTTGGAAAGTAGCGGATTTGTATTCTTTTGATAGCCATATAAGGAAAAGTTATCCCTTCGAGCAGATTCACCAATAACAAGGACAACCACTGTCTTTTTGTGGTCAGTTATCTTCGCATCTGGCAATAAAATCTCTTTTTTATTTTTTTGATGTTCGTGAATGTAAAAACGCGAAATATTGACGGTATAAGACCACGGCATGGCAAGTGCGCCCAAAGTCTTCGAATTCTTGTCGATCCATAACCAATTAGTCGCATTGGCGAATATTAAAATAACGATAAATAATAGCGAAAGTGACGAAGTGATAAAGAACTTCTTTGGTTTATCCTTTATTATTTTTGCTTTAATAATGAAGATACTGGGAATAATACCGAGAAAAACGAGATAAACGATCAATTTCAGGGAAAAGAAACCGCTGGACTCGGAATAACGGGTATTCAAGATATTGCCGATCATGGTTTCATCCAAAATAACGCTATAGGTATTTACAAAATAAACGGCTACTGAATTGATAAGAAAGAACAACACAAGTATCGATTTCCCGAAGCGACGCGAGGCTGAAAAAAATAGATAAAGTACAAAAGCATTCATTACCAGCATCAAAACCATTAGACTGCCGATGAGAACAATGCCCCCAAAGCTTTTATAATCAACATTTTTAAAAACAAAAGTATAAAATGGAAAATGGAAGAATATAAAATTCAACACACTCATGAAAAGGACAAAATGAACTAGTTTTAAGCTATTTTTTAGCATAAACGGTAATGGTTTTATAAAGTGTACTAATTAAGCAGATAAATGTAAAATAAAATATTAGCAAATTATCATTAATTATTCTATTGACCAATACTATACTGAAAACGAGGAATAATAAAATGAAAATTGGATAATACCGTTGGTCGTTGACCCAATTCCATATTTTAAATTCCCTGCTAAAAAAAATTCCGAGCAGTCCCGAAACATATCCTATAATACAGCCACTAACTACATCTAATGGATAATGTGCTCCCAACGCGACGCGAGATAAAGCAAGCATTAACCCAATACATGTTAAACAAAAAAACCACATTATTTTATAACTCAATCGTTGCGGCATAAAAGCATACATGATAACGGTCAGCGTTGTAAATATCGTAATGGAATGGCCCGAAGGCAAGCTATTGTTACCAAGAAGCATCTTACCAGTAATCAAAAAACTCGTTTGATTAAACACCGCTGCAGGTCGAGGCACAGCAAATGCCACTTTTAAAACAATGGAAAAAAAAGCTGAAATTAGCGATGCTGATATCAATGCTTCCCATAATTTAGGCGCATATAATACAAAAACACTCAATAGTGACAGGCTAATTAAACAATCTCCAAACTGTGTAAAATTAGACTCAAGATTTGGATATTGTCCGAGGTAAGCATTTATTGTGAAAAAGCTATTCTTCTGAATGACCGTATAGCCATATACATTCAATGCATGATTAAAATAGAGAAATAGAATGAGCAGAACTAATAGAAGTATAGGTAGAAAGAACAAGGGTTTTCTAAGCCTAGCATAATTATGGGTTATCGTCGAATTCATATTCATCGTCTACTCGTCTTTTAATCGAGTAAAGAACGGTTCGAATTCTGTAGAAATTTAGAATTTTAAGCTTGAACATATTTTGTTTAATCTATTGGATCCCTTTGCCGTTAGGTCAGGAACGTTCTATATATTGATAAATGCCAAGTCTGTCCATATGCATGGCATATTTTGACGGGTGCGTTTTTTCCATTTGCCGGTATCTGTCGCTTGATATTTTTATTACGGATGTTGCCATGGACTGCGATACCCTCTCTGCAATAATTGAGTTGCTTCAGGGTCATTAATACATATTTTTTGCGTAGGATCATAAATCAGGGGCCGATTCAACTGCATCGACAAATTGGCTAATATGCAACTTGCGGTGGAGATATAGCCTTCTTCAATATCGGCTACAGGTAGGTGATTATTTTCAATTGCTGATAAAAGATCGAGCATGTGTCGTCGCGTTGCCGGAGCTGTATGCAGTTCTATTCGATGCTCTTCCAGATCTTTAGGAAACGTCTCTTTTTCTAAGATAACATCCTTTCGGATAGTCTCACCTTCTCCGATGGGAATGAACTCATATTTCATCACACTTCCCTTTAAAGTACCTTTGTCACCGTATATAACAAATGCCCAAGGATATTCAGGGTCTGTTGCTGCTCCCCATGTCCTATGCTGCCAGACACAGTTAAGATCTTCGTATTCAAATAGAGCGGTCTGCGTATCTGCAATCGTCGATTTGCCTTCTTTTTGGACATAAATACCACCTTTGGCACTCACGCTTTTGGGCCATTTAAGTTGCAAAAGCCAACGTACCGTATCAAACATATGCATTCCCATATCGCCGGTTATCCCATTTCCATAAGCCATAAAGGTTCGCCACCAGCTGCCATGCGGTAAACCATCATAAGCTCGTAAAGGTGCCGGTCCTGTCCATAACTCATAATCTAAGAACTCTGGAACTTGTTGTGTAGGCGGGTTACCATTTTTCCGCATATGATAGTAGCAGCACATCTCCACATGCGAAACCTTACCAAGCAGGCCGCTATCGACCACCCGCTTCTTAGCGTCGATGAGATGCGCCGTACTCCGCCGTTGGGTCCCTACCTGCACTTTCCGGTTATATTTTCTAGCCGCGCGCCATATGGCATCGCCCTCAAGTACATCCACACTGATGGGTTTCTGCAAATAAAGGTGAGCCCCCGCACGCATCGCGTCTATAGCCTGTCTTGCATGCCAGTGATCCGGTGTGCCAATAAGGATAAGATCGAATTTATGGTTAGCGAGCATCTCCCTATAATCTCTATAAAGCTTTGGAACCTTTTTTGAAACCTGGCGCTCAGCAGTTAATCGCCCCGCCTCCTGCAAATGGTTGTCGTCAACATCACATATGGCGATAACATCAACATCCCGAACCTGCATTAAACGGAACAAATCACTCTTCCCATACCAACCCGCACCGATCAATCCGACCCGAAAATTTTTAATCGCATCTTTAAACGACAGACCTTTAACTTGCAAAGCGGATAAAGTTAAGACTGCTCCCGCTCCTTGAATAAATTTTCTCCGATTTAGATTGAACATAGACACAATTTGCTGGTTTATTACCTAATATAAGAAAAATAAGCAATAAACAATAAAATATTGCATCAACAAGCGCAGCTATAGAGCGGATAATCTGGGAAATTACGGAAAGAAAGGCTCGGAAGATATAGATATTTAACGACTATTAGCAGTCGGGGAATGGATTAAATCGGTTTGATGGACTGAGTCCCGGCTTTGATTAAAGGTTCCGGGACTGTGCCAATTTTCTTATAGACTAAAACTATTCAAAAAACTCTCTAATTCTTCAATTGCTACATTATTTGCTGAAGAGACAGTTGCAAATCGATTTGATTCGAGATATTGAATGCTAGTCAAACCATCGTTTTCAAACATGCTCCAGTCAAAAGACGCCAGCCAACCTTTGTAAGGCTTAACCTGCATTTTGGTTCCTAGGTCTTCAATTGATTTTAGGTCGATATAGTTCATCAAATTTAACTTTACCTGATCCGAACCTGGACCGGCTCCGTCGGTAATCATCAAATAAATATTTTGCTCTCCCTTCACATAGTTTGCCGTTGCGTAAGATCCTGACTCCGCATCCTCGAAAGCCGTCACCTCTGTGAGCTTAAATCCGTTGATTTCCGGTTTGAACTTTGCCTTAAAATCTGCCGAACTGATAGGCTTCATCTTTCTCAGCGCTGTTGCTAATTGTTCAACCTTCAATGAGTCTGAATTTACCTGCACATATTCAATGTGTTGAACAGCTAATTGCTCTCCGGCAAATACAGCCTTTGAATTGGCCATGCTCGCTAGGGCCGCACATACCATACTAATTCCTAAATAAGGATACTTCATATTATTATTTCTCTAATCTTTCTCCCCTATAAACAAAAAGCACACCACTCTTTCAGATAACCTTCACTATTTCTTCAAAAATAGTGTAAATTCACGTTTACCAAACAGTTAGAAAATGAAAAGAGAAACCATATACCTAAAAGTAATATTATTTTACGTGGCTTCGCTGGTGTTGTTTGCTTTCGCTGCCGCTGTGACCAAACAGACAGCGTTGTGTTGCAAAGGGTAGCGAACATCAGTCTGAAAACATCGCGTTTATTGCCTATACGATTGTAATGCTTTTGGGTATTCTCATCGTCTATAGACTATCAAAAAAACATCGTTTCAAACGAACAATAGGAACCAGATCCATTAATTCCACAATCGATGCACAAGACATCGGCAAAAGCCTTTTCAAACATATCATTTCCTTATTCATATCGACACCTTGTAGACACGAAGCTACAACAACCAGACTTACTGCAAGTTCTAAAAATAAAGGCACGGCTTTTGTAAACTACTAAGTAAAAAAAAGTATTATGAGAAGAACGCCTTACACCACATCTGTTATTATATTACTCGTCTTATGTGTGATTATACTAATGACCACATGTTCAAAAATTGCCTAATTTATATCCAGTTTGGGCAAAATTGCAAAACCAGTGATAACGACGAGTTCATCGCTGAAAACAGCATCTAAAAAATAGATTCTTAGGCCCTCCTCATGGCTTTCATCAAGTAGCTAAATTTCGCTTTATTGATCAGGAAAGAACGCGATCCAGACAGATTGTACAAAATTTCGTTTTTCCCGGACGTATAATTACAAAAAAGCCCTAGAGCGGGGAACTCTAGGGTCTTAGCCATATATTAACCTATTTTATGAAAAGTATTTGTATCAATAACGTCTTAGTTTCCTATTTATTTTGTAAAACATAGAAATTTCTTAAATTTTCTTTTTTCGTACAAAGATTCAATTCCTATCACTTGCCTTGTAATTATTCCTATAGCTGTCTTTTACCAGTTCATATCAATTACCTTACAGCGGTTGTGCTAAACCAATCAATAATCCCTCTACTCCCCTTAGATAACAGAGACGATACGCATTTTCATATTGTACCACCTCCCCGACCAGCACAGCTCCATGATTGTCAGTTAGCCGCCGCAGCACATCATCGATATCTTCAACGGTAAACATTGCCCGCAAATACCCCAAGGCATTGACCGGAGCGTTTCTATGATCTGCAATTATCGCTGGATCAATAAATCTTGAAAGCTCCAATCGGCTATGCCCATCTGGTGTCACCATCATGGCGATCTCCACATGCTGAGCACCGAGACCTGTTATTCGACCTGCCCATTCCCCTTTAATCTGTGCCCTTCCCTCCAAATGTAAACCAAGTTCTGAAAAAAACGAAATCGCGTTGTCCAACGACTCCACCACGATACCCATATTATCCATTCGAAGTAACTTACTCTTTTCCATAATACATCATTTATAAGGACTTATATTTCCTATTAAAGATACAAAGGAAAATTTTAAGGCGACCACTTTACCCAGTCTTTAAAATTTATAGGACAGGCCAGCTTTTACCATAAAAGGTGTTCCAGGGGTGAAATGCAATTCAGAAACGGGCTGTTGTTCATTTCTTAATCGAGTCTCGGTCTCAAACTGTGCTTCATTCCATTTGGTGTCAAATAAGTTTTGGGCCTGCAACAAAAAATTCCATTTTCCCACGCCATAGTTAAGCAGGAGATCGTTGACCAAATAACCTTTAGCACGTACCGAATTATCTTCTTTCGCTGGTTTTGTATTCATATAACGATAGCGCAAATTGGCCGAAATGCCGAGCGGTAGCTTCACAGATACTCCCCCTGTACTTGTTAAAGAAGGTACCAGCGGGATATAGTTTTCG
Organism: Sphingobacterium sp. UBA5639; assembly: GCF_002421245.1. NCBI lineage: Bacteria > Pseudomonadati > Bacteroidota > Sphingobacteriia > Sphingobacteriales > Sphingobacteriaceae > Sphingobacterium > Sphingobacterium sp. UBA5639. The sequence goes on along the minus strand of NZ_DIJR01000024.1, from coordinate 72,757 downwards.
CCTTTAGGTTGGTCAATTGCCCGCGCGTACGCATAATTGATGTCGCCATCAAAATATAACCATGGAGTAGCTTGATAGCGTAGACTCAAATCAGCCCCCAGACGTTTCGTTTTGCCTGAAGGCTCTACAACAGCTTCATCCCCGACGTACACAAATTCTTGCTGCAGGTATAACCCCCATAAAGCAGGCTGAATAAAAAGGTTATCAGTTGGCTTCCAGATCAAGCCAAGATCTGCACCAAAGGAAATGGGCATAATATCTTTTCCCTGTTGTTCCATCACGACCCTGATATCGTTGGAATGAAATCCCATACCCGTTTTCAAATAGATTTGGGCGCTATGATTGAACGTATATCCAAAGTTCAGCTTTGGGCTGATTCTTGTTGCAGAAGCCTCTTGCCCTGCAGGATCACTTTTCAGCTTATCATGCAAGTTGAAAATCAAGTGATCGACACGTAATGCAGGATTAATCGTCCATTTTCCAATACGCCAATCCAGATTGCTATAGGCATGAAGATTCATTTCTACACCCGAAATATGCGAAAGCCGATCCAATAATTCGTCGCGCTGATAGACATGGTTCAGTTGAAGATCTTTGATATCATCCACTCGGAGCCCAAACCCCGATGTCCAAGAAAGCTGACTATGACCAAAATGAAATTGGCGATTGTATTTGTTTTCGATACCGTACAAGTATCGATTATCAACCTGCTCTATTTCATCGCCATGAATGGGGTCTTTCAGAAAGAAAGTAAAATCCGAAAACAACTGAAATTTATAGCGCGAGAAGTAAACATTGCTTTCCCAGCTTTCTTGATCACTGATCAGCGCACGGTATTGCATCGCCAAATTCATGCGGGATGTATTCCCGCCTTCTGTAGAATCAATCGAACCCCAACGGCTAATCAGTCCCTGACGAACAGCCCGCTCCGGAATCTGACCCGATGCATTCCAACCCGAACTGAATATGGACCCCTGGAGATTGATATAATGTTTCTCATCGATCCACTGATTATATTTCGCAAATAGATTGACACGACTAAAATTTTGCTTGATGTCAAAAGGACCATTCGAATAATTGAACTCTCCTGCGGCATAGGCATATTTATTCTGCTCATGGTTATTCAGCAGATTAAGCATGGCCACGGTACGCCAGGAATCAAAAGAACCGCCTTCAACCTTAAAAAGATTATGATCCAAATGATCCAAGGTCGTAAAATTAACATAACCCGATGTGTTCAAATCGCCTTTGTCTGCATAATAAGCACCCTTGCCAAAATCAATGTCTTTTACCGTTTCTGGAATAATAAAATGGAGATCTGCGTATCCTTGACCGTGCGCATGAGAGACCATATTAACGGGAATGCCATCTGCAGTAATGGCAATATCTGTACCGTGATCATTATCAAATCCACGCAAAAATATTTGCTCAGCCTTTCCACCACCGGCATGCTGTGCTATAAAGAGCCCAGGAACTTTTCGTAACAGATCTTGCGCCGAATTAACCGGAATCTTACTTAAATCAACTTTGCTCAATGTTTTACTGCTATTGAATGCATCCACCTGAATTTGACTCAACTGCACTTCATTTTTTTGCATCTCGATTTCAATCGGAGACTTCGCTTCTTTTAGGATGTATACCTGATCGAGATAGCCAATCCGGCTCAACAATAAAGTATCCGGAAATATTCCCGGCTGTACGGAAAAAGTACCATTCGATGCTGTATGACTATGTTTTATTCCACGTTGGTAACGTATATTGACTTCTTCTAATCTCTGTTTACTATCCTTATCTTTCACAGTTCCCTGAATTACATGTTGCTGGGCATAACTGTGTGTAGTAGCCATTAGGCTTATAAAAAAGGTGATTTGATGTTTGTTCATATCCTATTTAAAAAATTACCATCCCAGAAATAACATCCCCGCACCGCAAATTGAGAGGACAGCACCACTAATAGCGTGTACATATCGATCAAGTTTTTCGGTGTTGAGCAAATTATAACCATAAATTCCCAACAAGACCATCCCAACCATGGTTGCCACTGTTGTGATGGTAAAGGTGCTAATCAGTGTAATCACCTCTGGCATTGAGCGGTGAGCACCTGAAAAAAATAAAAGTGGAATCAATGGTTCCGATGGTCCCATGACGAAAATTGCAAATAATACCAAAGGCGTTACCTTCGTTTTTTGATGATGGTGATGATGCCCTGATGTGCTTTTCCCATGCGTGTGTTCATGCACATACACCTCATCACCCATCACATCAAAATGCTTATGAGAATGCTTCTTTGACATTTTCCAGATCCCGTAAATCAAATATCCAAGTCCAAAAATAAATAGTGCCCAACTCGAAACATTGCCGCGCACGTCCTGCAACCAGCTGATCTTATTGAGCTGCCATCCAAGATAAACGCCAATAATCCCCAGTATGACCGAACTGAAAACATGCCCAAGCCCACATATAATGGTCCATAATATGGTTTTCCCCAACGACCATTTTTTCGATTTGGACAATACAATAAATGGCAGATAATGATCTGGGCCCGATGCAGTATGAAAAAAACTGATCGTAATAGCTGTAATAGCTAATGCGTAAAGTGTTGTGTTCATATAAATGATTTAATAGCAAAGCAGCTGATTAAGCCGCTTTCTTCAAGCAATGATTTATTAAATCGGTTTTATAGCCGTCTGTCGACCCAACCGATGATATTCACGAAAAGGAAAAGGGATTTAACCGAAAATTTTAAAGGAATGGTATAGGATACACCTGTCTGGCAGCCTGTTCGATAGATATTTATTTTGGAGTTCATAAAAACTATGCCATGACTTCTTATCCGCAAATAGCAAGAAAATTGGTAGAATCAGTCCCAAGGTACAGAGCCGAACGGCATATGCTAAATGTTGATCATAACGCCATTCGAACGAGCATTCTTCGATCGATCCGACATAAAAATCGAAATGGGATTGTGAAGAAGTTATTGCCGTTTTTGAGGTGTTTTTATAGGCAGTATGTGAAAAGACATCCTTGTTTATTTTACCTGTAAAAAACAGACAGAAAAAAACAATGGGCAAAACCATTAAAAGTTGTCTTAAATACCTATACATAGCATGTAACATCCCTATGGGATTGATAGATCAAATGTATTATAAGTTTGATCGTGTAGAGTAGCACAAATCTTGAATTTTATAGTCTTTTTCTAACTTGCTAAAAAATGTATATCTAAAAAAAACAGCGCGAAAACTTTACTTAAACCAATAACAACGCAATAAAACGGTAGAAAAACAAAATATCCCAGCATAAATCAACAGAGTTAAATTAGCACAAATCACGATTTACAACCGATCAAGTCGCTCCTATATTTTCGGCTATCGACCGGCTTGCCATACCGCTTATAATTGTAGTCTATCACATTATTTTCCCTCTTGCATCTCCAGCACCACTTGCTTCCGGATAAACATAGGATCATTAGAAAATTAAGCTATAAAATAATCCTAATTTTCTAATGATCATGCTAAAGCTGACGCAGGATTTAAAGTATAATTTTAAAGGTTTTGTCTGTGGCCAACAGCACAATACTAAGTACACACATCAGCAAGGAGTTGTAGAAATGATGATACTCTTGATGCGCCATATGTGCCGTAAACGCAGCAACCGCAAATGGAAACAACAGCAGCACTGCAGCATTCTTAAATTGCGGGTTATACAAACCTATTAAGAGCAATACTACCCCCATTAGTTCCCCTATTCCGATAATGATCGTCCAAGTCTTATTAAAACCCAGGGACTGCATGCTTTGCATCATGGCGCTCTTTTGAAAAACTTTGAATAATGATGCATATCCAAATACATAAAGGTAGTACGCATAGCTCAACCAATGAGCGACTGATTTAATCGTTTCCATGTTATACTTTTTGTTTTCCTACAAATTTCTTTATTAATTTGCAGGAATAACAGTACATACAAGATTGTATGATACCAACAAAAAAGTTTGTATGAACCCGCGAAAAGAGAATTCAACCAATCACATTAATGAGCTATACTGGAAAGACCGTTGTGGTATTGCATTTACCTTGGCCACCATAGGTGGCAGATGGAAAATCAATATCCTTTCCTATTTGCTAAATGAAGGTAAACTCCGCTATAGTGAGTTGCGGAAAAGACTCGTGGGAATATCTGAACGTATGCTGATCGCCAAATTAAAGGAACTGGAGCATGACAAGCTGATTAATAGAATTGTATACCAGCAAGTTCCCCCAAAGGTAGAATATGAATTAACCGAGCTCGGCCGTTCGCTCGAGGAAATATTAAACCTAATGGATAAATGGGGAGAAGATAATCTCCCCGAATCAATGCTTTGATAGTGCATAGAGTGCAAAAGTACCTAACCAATGTGACCCCATGTAATCATCCTTGGTTGTAATATTGGGCAAAGAATACTTTAAATGTTTATTCGCCAACCTATGCAAATAACTTAATTCAGGCAGCGCTTTGGCGATACCGTTTAAACAGTTGGCGCGACTAAAATTAAGTCCATCCAGATGGACCAAATGTCCGTCGGTTCGATCTTTCACGATTCCTGGTTCTAAATTGAAATCGGGATTAAACAGATCTGGCATAAAATCCTTTAACCATTTACGGTAATCCTCCTGTTGCAGCACCATACTCATACAAAGGGCTTCTTCAAGACAAGGAGAAAGAAAATCGCTTCCACTTGGCTCAAAAGAAATGTTGCAGCTCTTATCCTGACTGTATAAACGAGAAGCATTCGTCATTAATGATTTTTCAAACGTCACATTTCCCGTGCTTCTTGCATAGTCCAGGGACAGCGAAAGGCCAAAGGCCGAATTATCATGATAGCCTGTCCTGATCGGATAGACCAATTTGGGCAAATATTCCTGATACGATTTTACCACATATTTCACCAACGGTTCAAGATTCGATGCCCAGCGTTTTGCATCGGCATCTTCCCAAGTTAATAATTCCTTCTGCAGCTGCAACAACCAAGCCCAGCCATACGTACGCTCAAAGTTCTTATTGTTCTTATCTTGAAAGAAATCTAATTCAACAGCCACATTTTCTGCTGTAATATTTCGGTTCAATTGGCGTCGAATTTCACCTGAGCTATCCAAATTTGGAAATTCCTTCAAAATATGCACAATTGACCAATACCCGTGTACAGAAGAATGCCAGTCAAAACAACCGTAAAAAATTGGATGCAATGTACGCGGTGCTTTTAGATCACCATCACTACCGAGTACCTGTCCCAGCTTATTGGGATATTCCACTTCGATGCAATGCAGTGGCAAACTGAGCAGATGCTTGGCCTGAACGCTATCCAAGGTTAAAGGCTGATCATTTGAACTCGTATTTACTTTGATCGCTGAATTATTTTGACATGCAACAAAAGCAACGGACATGCAAAGAAGCCCTATTATTTTCTTCATAAACCCTTATTTTATAAACGACTATATAACATTTAATTAAGTAATTGTTCTACCAGTTCAGGAACAGCTATGGTCGCCGATTCTTCAAAACACTGTATATTACGTAAAGCGTTGTCATGAGGAATCTTTTTGTCAATTAAAAACGATTTACAGTGACTAGGCGCAAATTCTTTAAGTCCCGCAGCGGGATAAACCTGTAGGGAGGTCCCCACAATAATCAAAATATCGGCCTTCGAAACCAGGCTTATCGCTTCCTCAATGGCCGGCACAGCCTCTCCAAACCAGACTATATTTGGCCTCAGCTGACTACCCTTCTCACAAAGATCACCCATTTTGATCTCATCACCAACAATGGGATACACCAAACGGTCATCGACAGATGACTTCGACTGATCCAGGCGTCCGTGCAAATGAACGATATGGGATGAACCTGCCTGTTCATGTAGTAGATCTACATTCTGCGTCACAATACTCACCCGGTATGCTGATTCCAATTTTACCAGCGCATGATGAGCCGCATTTGCCTGTGCGACCAAAGCGGCTTTCCGTCTCAGATTATAAAACTCCTGCACCAAGGCTGGATTTTTATGCCAACCTTCAATGGAAGCAACTTCCATGACGTCATGTCCTTCCCACAATCCATTGGCATCCCTAAAGGTAGGTATACCGCTTTCAGCCGAAATACCGGCCCCCGTCAATACAACGATATTTTTCTTTTCCATCTTAAATCTATTTGTTGCACCATTGTATAGTTAAGATTGACTTTTGATATGACCTTCATCATGTCTGTAGGCCTGATCTAGATCATTCATTTATCAACAAAGATGCATAATTATCCGGCAGCTCGAGTCGGATCGAATCTTTACTCAAGGCTGCCTTACGGTTCATATCATCAAAAGAACGTTGGTAATACACAAAAGCGCTATTTGGTATATGCAGTTCACTGGCTTTCTGCACGTTGAACACATAGCGATTATTTTTTAATTTGACATGCTGATAAATCCGATAAGTAACAACTTGAATCTGTACCTTATCAAATTTCGGAATGACCTTTAAATCCGCCGGTTCATGAAAGTATTTATCATTGAAATACATAAATTCATTTGACTCTGCTAATGTTGCTAGAGCTAACCTTCCATTGACCACTTCATTCACTAACGAATCTGCCCGCAATCGCTCGGATTTACTTCCGTCACCGGAAGAACAACAAACACAAAGAAGAACAAAAATTGGGATCAAAACAGCTTTGATTGGATTCATAGGCCTAAGTTATAATAAAAAATGCTTTTGCGCCACAATTCAGGAGAAAATGCACCGAATACCGAAAGAAAATGGATCAGAATTAATAAATCAGCATAGTTTATATCTCGCAAAAAAGCCCAGGATATTTTGTTATCCCAGGCTTTTTTTCAACGCTAATTGCTATTCGACCTCTTAAAGGTTATTTTCGATAGCGCCCACTTTCTCGCGATATAGTTGTATTGGCGCATCCAACAAAACAGCAATAACTGTCATATTTTTATCCAAGCGCTCTGCTGGTGCCTGAATGTAGATAATACCCGGGATGCTACTCCAATAAAGCTTATTGAAAATCTCATGATTTATCATGGAGCCCTCACCGACCACGCGGATCCTGGCGACTCCATTTTTAACACCTTTTAGTGCAATAGGACCCGTAGGTTTTCCCTCGACAAACAGATACAATGTCTGGCGATCTTTAGAGAGCGCGCTTAGTCCTTCATAATGTCCTTCAGGTAAGCCTTTTCCAGTCTCATAAAGTGCTTCGGCATGATCCTTAATCCACTTTAATACCGTTGGATTAGTCGCATTACTACTTGGCAATTTGGTCTCTAAGCCATCCACGGTCAATCCGGAATTATCAAAGATATTTTTTCCGGCATGCAGTGTTGAAGCGATCTGACCTAAAGCACGACCTGTCAACTTATTATCCAGTACAGATTTCAACGTAACTTCAGTATCTTGCGGTGCAGTCCAACGAAGCACCTCCGCAAAGGTTAGTGCAATCACAGTCACATCCTGATCAAAGTTTACTTTCGTCAAATCGACTTGAACGGTTCCGTTTTCAGACTTAACGTTCACTTTCGCGGATGCATCACCAACAACTGAGACTTCTTTAATGGCTGTATGATTGACCAAACCTCTGAGCTGCAATTCGGGTTTCTGTTCGTATACATACAGGTAAAGTGTCTTTCCGTCCTTTGATAAAGCAGATTTCCCGCCGTAGTTCACAAATGGAATACCGGCTCTTGTACCGTAGATCGCAGCTGCATGCTTATGTGTCCATCGCCCCAGCTGTTTCAAAATATTTAATTGTTCCTCAGGGATCGTTCCATCTGCCTTTGGACCGATATCCAACAATAGGTTTCCACCCATGGAAATACAATCTACCAACGTTCGAATGATCATATTCGGTGATTTGTACTTTTTATCAAAGGGTTGATAGCCCCAAGAATCATTCATGGTATAACAGAGTTCCCAAAATTTAGCTTCAGGACGGGTTACTGGAATCCCTTGCTCAGGTGTATCGTAATCTCCATGATGATTCAATCGCGAGTTTATAATAATATTCGGATTATACTTCCGCAAAAGATTCAAGGTCTCTTTAGCTTTCCACTCCTCGGCACTATGCTCCCAATCCCCGTCAAACCAAAGTAATTCGGGCTTATACTGTTCGGATAGCTCAGTCAATTGCTTCTGGTAATATTTTACATAATTATCCCAACGAGAAGGCTCACTTTTCAATTCATAACGTTTTCGATTGCGCGTAAAAACATCGTAATAGGGATGGCTCCAATCGGGCAAAGAATAATACAGTCCAGTATGCAAGCCTTCTTCTTGTATGGCTTTCACAAATGGTGTGATTACATCCTGTTTGGCAGCTGCGTCTTGTAATGTCGTGATCGCTTTATCAGCCTTCGTATTCCACATCGAGATCCCGTCATGGTGTTTGGTCGTAATCACCGTGTATTTCGCACCGGCTTCTTTGATCAATTTGGCCCATTCCTTCGGTCTATAATCCTTTGCTGTAAAACCATTCAGTTGCTTGATATAATTGTCATGGTTGATGTAATTATTGAAGAATGACCAAGATTCTGATATTCCATCGACAGAATAAATCCCCCAGTGAATAAAAATACCCAGTTTGGCATCCTCAAACCAATCCATTTTTTGCGGTGATACATTGTTCTGCGCTGAAACGTTTAAGCACGCGGACGCCAAAAGAACAAAAAGAGAAATCTTTCGAAACTTCATAAGCTATTTTATCGATTACATAACGAGTTTAAGCCGGCAAAATACACATAAATCAGCACAATCCAACTATGTAAGGGATAAATTACGTTGGAGAGCAATTGAAATCTAACATTGTATTTTCTCTCGCTCAAACTAAAAACACGCAGGGAATATTCCTATTATTTAAACGGACCTCATAGGGACTTTATAGGGACCTCATTCGGACCTCATTCGGATAAAGCCGTGTAAAGTCCCTTTTAAACACCTATAAAGTCAGTCTTAAATACCTATGAATTTTGATGCTTGTAGCACTATGCCCTATCGTTGAATTGATTGAACATGTCGCAGTGTTAAAATTCTTCTACTTCGAGCATCAAAATATGGACTAGTCTTGATCATTTTTACCTGTTTGTATGTGCTTACAAAAACTTCATGTATATTTGGCCGGTATGATCGAATTATATACAGATGGGGCTTCAAGTGGAAATCCGGGCCCTGGAGGTTACGGAACCATCTTAAGAACTATTTATACAGGCGATAATGAAGCCTTTAAAGGTAAACTGATCGAAAAAGAGTTTTCGGGCGGTTACCGCAAAACGACTAACAACAGGATGGAATTGATGGCTGTGATCGTCGGCCTCGAGGCACTGAAAAATCTACAACAACATGTTACCGTGTATTCTGACTCCAAATACGTCATTGACGCCATTGATAAGAAATGGGTATATGGTTGGATACAAAAAGGTTTTGCGGGAAAAAAGAACAAAGATCTTTGGTTGCGCTTAATGAACGCCTATAAGCTCCATACCGTACGCCTTGTATGGGTAAAAGGCCATGCTGGGCATCCGTTAAATGAGCGCTGTGATCGTTTAGCTGTCGCAGCATCCAAAGATAAGGCAAATTGGAAAATCGATAGTGTTTTTGAAATGGAAGAAGGTAAATAAAAACGGGGCATTGTACAATGCCCCGTTTTTATTATTTCCATGCGATTATTCGCCGCTTTCCTTAGCTGCTAAGTATCTTTCAGCTTCCAAAGCTGCCATACAACCTGTACCTGCAGCAGTGATTGCCTGACGGAAGATGTTATCCTGAACATCACCACAAGCAAAAACACCCGGGATATTTGTTGCAGTACTATCTGGTTTTGTAATTAAATAACCTGTTTCATCCATATCCAATATACCTGTGAAAAGCTCGGTATTAGGCTTATGCCCAATAGCAACGAAGAAACCTGTTACTTCGATATCTTTTTCAGACTGGTCTTTATTGTTTACAACACGTATTCCGGTCACCACCTGACCATCTCCTAGGACTTCTTTTGCCTCAGAATTGTAGTGAACTTCGATATTTGGTGTATTCATAACGCGATGTACCATTGCTTTAGAAGCACGAAACTCGTCACGGCGAACCAACATATGTACTTTTGAGCATAATTTTGCAAGATACGTTGCTTCTTCTGCCGCTGTATCCCCAGCACCTACAATAGCAACCTCTTGGTTTTTAAAGAAGAACCCATCACATACAGCACATGCTGAAACACCAAAACCATTGTATTTTTGTTCAGATTCCAAGCCTAACCATTTTGCTGTGGCTCCTGTCGCAATAATCACAGTATCTGCGGTAACTTGTACCGTTCCATCGATCTCAACACGGTGTACCTCACCTGTAAAATCCACTTTAGTCACATATCCAAAACGCACTGAAGTTCCGAAACGTTCAGCTTGCTCACGCAAATCTTCCATCATCACTGGTCCAGTGATACCTTTTGGATAACCAGGGAAATTGTCCACCTCAGTTGTTTGAGTCAACTGTCCCCCTGGCACAATACCGGTATAAACGACTGGTTTCATATCCGCACGGGCTGCATAAATCGCGGCAGTATAACCTGCTGGTCCCGAACCAATAATCAAACACTGTACATGTTCCACTTCTTGTTTGAATTCCATAATCCTTTTTCTAAGCTATTAATTAACGTTATTTTTTAAATTTATCTTGCAATCCTTTCAACATATCCAAAGAAATGTTCTGCGGCGCTTCTTCTTTTTGTTGATTGAATTCCTTTTTCGCAAGTTTTTTATCTTCTACAGAATGGGTGGCTGCAGCTGCTTTTGCCTTTTGCTCACTCTTTTCCTTTTTATACCGATTCCAGATATTCTCCAAGACCTTCTTGGTATACAATGGAAAATCACCATTCTGCATCCAAGCGTAGTAACTGGGCTCTTGCTCAAATACTTCTATAACAGGTCTTCCTTTATGTTTACCAAAATTGATCGTTTCCAATCCCTCCGCATTATAGACGAGCCGTCCGGCAAAATCTACAGGTTTACTTAGGTTGGTAAACGTATGTAGCGCCTCAACATCGTTTACGACAGGATAAGATACTGTCCCATGTTTATCTTCGAATGCAGCGCCTTCATATTTTGTCAGCTGCGCTTTCAAGACCTCATATGTGGCACGAACATCCGCTTCCGCTGTATGCGCATTTTCAAGATCTTCGTTGCAATAAAACTTGTATGCAGCTTTCAGCGTACGTTGTTCCATCTGATGGAAGATATTTTGAACATCCACAAATGCTCTACCCTCCAATGAAAAATCAACACCTGCCCGTAAAAACTCTTCCATAAGCATTGGGACATCGAATTTATTGGAATTATAGCCCGCGAGATCTCCATCGGCAATAAAAGCCGCAAGTTCCACAGCGATTGCTTTAAAATTAGGAGCATCCTTCACATCTTCATCATAAATGCCGTGAAAAAAAGAGGATTCCGCAGGGATAGGCACTTCTGGATTGATCTTCTTTGTATAGACTGTTTCTTCACCACTGGGCATCACTTTCAGAAATGATACTTCCACAATACGATCGGTCGCTACATTAACACCTGTAGTTTCCAAATCGAAAAATACCAATGGTCTTTTTAATTTTAATTCCATGCTGGATAATACACTTTTTTATCAAAAACCAAAAATACAAAGTAGTATTCGATTTTTGTAGTCTAAGAAATTTAATTTACAACCGCTTGATGAACTGGTTCTACTTGACTGATTTTCCCAACAACAACCTTCACCATGGCATCGTAGTCCAAGTATTTATTGGCAAGATGCTGCACCTTCTCGGGCGACATATTTCTGATCTGTTCCATATAATAGGAATAATAGTTCAATGTCATCCCATTTAACAAAACACTTTTGAACTTGTCGGCATGCGAAAAGATACTTTCCAACGAACCCAACATAGAACCTTCCATATAGGTCTTCACAAGATTGACCTCATCCTCGGAGGCCAAAGTTGTTTTCAACAAATTGATCTCCTTTTCTATTTCAGTCAACGTGGCCTGTGTTACATCTACCCCAACTTCAGTTACAATGGTCATAAAACCAGTATGTTTCAAGGTAGCAACAGCCGAACCAATGCTATAGGTATACCCTTTTTCTTCTCGGATATTGCGCATTAGGCGGGAACCGAAAAAACCACCTAATAATGTGTTGACAAATTGTAATGCCGGATAATCGGGATGTTCCCTTCCGATTGTCTGACAGCCTAACCGAATGGCAGACTGCAAGGCATTATCTTTTTCCTCATAAGCCAGGTTATTTGAACCTTGCACCAAAACTGGGACTTCCGAAGGAGATACAGCAGCTTCTCCTTGCCAATCGACACCGAAGATTTGCTCCAACTCCTGCAAAAGCTCTTCAGAAACATTACCTGAAACAATTAATGTACAATTGGTAGGAACAATTTCCCTACGGTACAATTCGATCAGCTGCGCACGCGTAATTGCATCGTAATCTGTTAGTTTTGGTGTACGCCCATAACGATTGTTCTCACCAAAGATCAAATTGTAAAATTTGCGTCTCGCCAGATAATCATTTTTCTGAATAGAAACTTGAAACTTTTGCTTGTTATTACGCAAATAGGTATCTAACTCCTGTTGCGGAATCGATGCTTCCGTCAGAATATCTTTTACAAGCGGCAAGAGTACTTGACTATGTCTATTCAATGTATAAAGCGACAGAGACGTTACGTCAAAAGAATATTCAGGAACAAGAAATGCTCCGTAGAAATCCACTTTATCTGCAATCTCTGCACTCGACATGGTCTTTGTCCCCTCCTTAAGCAATGCACTTAAAGTACTATTTAACAACGGATTTTCAGCCGCACCGTCAAGATAGGTATTCTCAAAGATCCATTCTATCCGTACCAGCTCCTGCTCGGGCGACTGGAATACATAGACAGGCAATCCGTTTGCAAACTGCTTCTTGATTGGTTCTTTCAAACTTATATTTCCAATTTCACGGAACTCGGGTGCTTTTGTTCTATCCAACATGTACAGCCTCCTCTTGTTTTGATTTATACATTAATATAGAAGCATTCTCCGGTCTAAAAATAACCTGAGCTTGCTGTTGAACTTCCTCAGCACTCACCGACAAATATTTTGAGACCTCTGTGTTGATGCCGTTTGCATCACCCAGCAACTCATGGAAAGCCAAGTTCATGGCTTTATCCAAAATAGATAGTTCTGCAAAAACATTTGTCGATTCGATCTTATTCTTTACTTTTTCCAATTCAGCTGCAGGTACTAACTCGGATTTTATGACCTCCAATTCTGCCCACACCGCACGTTCAGCTTCCTCTAGCGAGATGCCTTCCGATGGTTTTCCTTCAATAACAAAGAGGTTATTGTCGATACTTCCCATCACATAAGCATTTATTTCACTAAATAACTGCCCCTCTTTTACCAATCGACGATACAAACGTGAAGAAGAGCCCCTCGATAAAATGTCCGACAGAAGATCCATTGCAAAATACCCCTCTTCCAATCGAGCAGGGCCATGAAATGCCATATAAAGCGCATCCAAAGGCACCTCTGCCCAAGTCGTTTCACGCCTAATCTTATCTTGCGCGGGTTCTTTAGGCAATTGGCGATTGTATTTTTCGCCCGCCTCGATATCGCCAAACCATTTTTCGGTCAAAGCTTTTACTTCCTCAAAATGAACATCTCCAGAAACAACCATAATTGCACTCTGCGGATTATAATGTAATTTGAAAAATGCTTTAACATCTTCCATTGTAGCCTCTTCAATATGGCTCAGTTCTTTTCCGATGGTTGCCCAACGATACGGATGTACCTGATAGGCTAATGGACGTAATTTTAGCCAAGCGTCACCATAAGGCTGATTCAAATAACGCTGTTTGAATTCTTCACTCACGACATTCCGCTGCACTTCGAGGCTTTGTTCGGAAAAAGCCAAACTTAACATCCGGTCCGACTCCAACCACAATGCCGTTTCTAGATTTGAAGAGGGTAAAGTGATGTAATAATTTGTAATATCGTTGCTGGTGAATGCATTATTCTCGCCACCCACTTTTTGTAATTCGGTATCGAAATTAGGAATATTGATACTTCCACCAAACATCAGGTGTTCAAATAAGTGCGCAAATCCGGTCTGTTCCGGCGATTCATCCCTTGCTCCCACATCGTACAAGATATTGACGCAGGCCATGGCTGTATTATGATCCTCGTGTACCAATACACGTAGGCCGTTTTCCAACGTAAATTTTTGATAAGAAACCATCTATTTTTTCTTCGATGTTTTTAAATCCAGTTAATACCTTTTCGCAATAAAGATAAGGTTTTGGCTTCTTCGGAGCCTTCTTCAGGACGATAGTCATATACCCAATTGGCTTGGGCTGGTAGACTCATCAATATGGACTCAATCCGACCATTCGTTTCAAGTCCAAATTTAGTCCCCGAATCCCATACGAGGTTAAATTCGACATAGCGTCCGCGACGGATCAATTGCCAATTTTTCTGTTGATCTGTAAAGGTTTTATGTCGATTTTTCTCCACCAATGCAGTGTAGGTTGGTGCAAACGTGCGTCCAAGGTCACAGGAAAAAGCAAAAATATCTTCCATGCTCACCCCCGTTTTTTCAGTATTCAACTTATCGTAAAATACACCTCCTATGCCACGTGTTTCCTGGCGATGTCTGATATAAAAATAATCATCCGCCCAATTTTTAAACTTTTCATAGTAGGTAGAATCATGTCTATCACAGACATCTTTCAGCTGCTGATGAAAATAACGCGCATCCTCTTCATCGATATAATGCGGAGTTAAATCAATACCGCCGCCAAACCAACGAATCTGATCGTTCAGTTCAAAATAGCGGATATTCATGTGTATAATAGGTACGAAGGGATTGTTTGGATGGATTACAATGGAAACTCCTGTCGCAAAAAAATCATCTTCTTCCACCGCAAATGACTTTTTGATCGCTTCAGGTAATTTGCCATACACAGACGAAAAGTTAACGCCTCCTTTTTCAAAAATTTGACCATTTTGAATGATCCTGGTGCGACCGCCACCGCCGCCTTCACGCTCCCACAATTCTTCTTCAAAGCGTGCCGATCCGTCTAATTTCTCCAGCGCCTGACATATTTCGTCCTGAATTTCTTTATAAGCTAAAGCAATCGCTTCTTTTGTTATCATCTACTCTATTGCTACTTTATTATGTTAATTTTTCGCTCAATGCTTGAATAATTTTAGATGCAGGGAGGTGTTCATACAAAATTTGATGCACGGCATCGCATATTGGCAATTCCACCGCATATTTTTTCGCATACTCTTGAATACATGCCGATGCGTAATACCCTTCAGCCACCATATTCATTTCCAACTGCGCAGATTGTACACTGTAGCCCTTTCCGATCATATTACCAAAGGTTCTATTTCGGCTAAATTGGGAATAGGCTGTTACCAAAAGATCCCCTAAATAAGCCGAAGTATTCACATCCCTTGACGTATCACCATCTACTTTACCTACAAAACGACGCATTTCGCGAATTGCATTGGAGACCAGCACAGCCTGAAAATTATCACCGTAACCTAAGCCGTGACAGATACCTCCAGCTAACGCATAGATGTTTTTCAATACTGCACCAAATTCTATTCCGAGTACATCTTCCGAAAGAATCGTCTTGATAACCCTTGACGACAGAAAGGAAGCAACCAATGCTGCACTATCCAGGTTCTTACAGCCGAAAGTTAAATACGACAATTTGCCTAAGGCAACTTCCTCCGCATGGCAGGGACCACCAACCACACAGATCTGTTCAATATCGACCTCATAGCGTTGCTCCAAAAACTCACCGATAATCAAATTATCTTTGGGAATAATCCCCTTGATGGCTGAAACAACAATTTTATTTCTAAAATCTTCCTTCGTCACATTGGCCAGTGCATCCTTCAAATAGGCCGCAGGCGTATTTAAAATGACAATATCTGAATTAGTAATTACATTTTTAGCATCGGTATCAATCGTCGTAATACTAAGATCAACCGAAACACTGCTCAGGTAAGTCGGGTTATGTTTGAATTTTTGAATATATTCTGCATCCTCTTCCTTTCTTACCCACCAAAAAATATGCTTGTCTTGGTCATTTTCACATAGCATCTTGATCATAGCAGTAGCCCAACTTCCGCTACCAATTATACCAATCTTTTTCCCCTGCATGTCTTTAATTTGTTTTCGACAGCAAATATACTTATTTACTAACGAGATATACGATTCACGCGGTGAGATATGATACTTTCGTTACTTTTTAAGCAAATAAACG
Organism: Sphingobacterium sp. UBA5639; assembly: GCF_002421245.1. Classification (NCBI taxonomy): domain Bacteria; kingdom Pseudomonadati; phylum Bacteroidota; class Sphingobacteriia; order Sphingobacteriales; family Sphingobacteriaceae; genus Sphingobacterium; species Sphingobacterium sp. UBA5639. Next base: position 56,443 of record NZ_DIJR01000024.1, on the reverse strand, counting down.
CTCCCAGAAGCCTAATTCCAAGCCAACATAATAATCGTTGTTTTCGAATTTTATGGGGTAAACGCGAATAAAATCATGCTGTTCGGGATTACCTCTTCCCGACACCAGATCGAATTCATGGCGATGAAAAGGACAGATTACTTTGCCACGTTCACACCAGCCATTTTTCAATGGTGCCCCAGCATGTGGACATTTAGGCGAGAAAGCATAGAGTTGGTCTTCGTACCAGGTAATACAAATAATTTTTCCACCAAATTTATGTTCGCTGATGCCCTGATTTTTAAGAAAATCGGCATGTTCAATTTTGTACCAATGAACCATTCGACAAGATAGCTAAAAATTACAGTGAATTTTCTATCTTTGTGCAATTTCAAAAATTTGCACTATATATGGCTTTACAATGCGGTATCGTAGGTTTACCAAACGTCGGTAAATCAACATTATTTAACTGTTTGTCGAACGCGAAAGCGCAAGCGGCTAACTTTCCATTTTGTACAATTGAACCAAATGTTGGGGTAATTACCGTACCGGATGCCCGTCTCAATAAATTAGCTGAATTAGTCAACCCGCAACGAATTGTTCCAAACACCATCGAGATTGTCGACATCGCCGGTCTTGTGAAAGGAGCTTCAAAAGGTGAAGGCTTAGGCAATCAATTCTTAGGAAATATTCGTACAACAAATGCTATTATTCACGTTTTAAGATGTTTTGACGATGGGAACGTGATCCACGTAGATGGTTCGGTAGACCCAATCAGAGATAAAGAAATCATTGACACCGAATTGCAGCTTAAAGATTTGGACACTGTAGTAAAACGTATCCAGAAGGTAGAAAAAATGGCTAAAACAGGCGGCGATAAAGATGCAAAAAGAACGTTTGACATCCTATCAATCGTCAAAGATCATCTTGAAGCTGGAAAATCCGCCCGTACAGCAGCAATAGAAGCGGAAGATTTTGAGTTTATCCAGGATTTAGCCTTGTTAACGGCTAAACCTGTACTTTATGTATGTAATGTAGATGAAGGTTCTGTTAATACAGGTAACGCTTACGTAGAACGTGTTAAGGAAGCTGTAAAGGATGAAAAAGCCGAGGTATTGATTATCTCAGCACAGATCGAATCTGAAATCGCACAACTGGAAAGCTACGAAGAACGAAAGATGTTTTTAGACGACTTGGGTCTTGAAGAATCTGGCGTACATAAGCTCATCCGCGCTGCATATTCGCTTTTAAATTTGGCGACTTATTTTACCGCTGGTGTACAGGAAGTTCGCGCCTGGACGATTGAGAACGGATTTACAGCCCCTCAGGCTGCAGGTGTAATCCACACAGATTTCGAAAAAGGGTTTATCCGCGCTGAAGTAATCAAGTATGACGATTTTGTCTCACTTGGCTCCGAAAATGCAGTAAAAGAAGCTGGAAAATTATCAGTGGAAGGAAAAACATATATTGTCCAAGATGGCGATATCATGCACTTCCGTTTTAATGTATAATCATTCCCACCTGTTCAAACAGATAAATACAAAAAAGAGACCAGTACATTTCATGTACTGGCCTCTTTTTTTTTGTGTTATTTAACAAAATAGCGGTGTTCAATCACCTCTACTTTTTTGATATCCTTATCTTCCAGCACTTTCTTAACATCACAATGACCAGTTACGCCGCGATAGATCAGCGCTCCGCCAAGGGTCAATCCTGATAATCCAGTCAGTGGTGATTTAAAAAGTTTTTTAACACCCAAGCCCAATATGAATCCGCCGGCAATCACCGACAGAACACGCTCAGAGGTGCCAATATTTTCTTCGATACAATCGTCTTCGATCTTTGTTTTTATCTTATCAAATGCAAAGTTTAGTAGGTTACTCATAATTATCTCCATTTTATTTATCGTACATGTTATAAACAAATGGTGTCCTAAAAAAGTTTAGGAATAGAATAATAGTTTTTTATGTTGTTTCTCCGACGACATCTCTTATATTCGTATTTAACAAATTAGAGATACATGCAAATCAAAAAATATTCTGGTGAATTGGTACCCTTTAATGGTGAATCGCTACGTCATTCGCTTTCTCGTTCCGGTGCCAATGCTGACCAGGTCAATCAGGTCTACGATAAGGTACTCAACGAAATATATGATGGGATTTCAACAAGAGAACTCTATCAGCTGGCCTTTGATACGTTAAAAACTGTGCGAAATTCTTACGCCGCTCGCTACAGCCTTAAGAAAGCCCTGCGTGAACTTGGCCCCGAAGGTTTCTACTTCGAAAAATACATTGCCCACCTTCTGCGATCCATCGGATATGAAAGCACCACCGGACAGACCGTACAGGGACATGCCGTTTCCCATGAATTGGATGTTGTAGCCTATAAGGACGGTAAACTGATCACCGCCGAATGCAAATTTCGAAACGATATTGACGCAAAAATATCCGTAACGACGCCCATGTATTATCTTTCAAGATTCAAAGATATCAGCAATATCAATTATCAGTTTTTTGGAAAACAGCTGCAGTTTCAAGAAGGCTGGCTGATTACCAATGCATACTTCACCTCCGACTCGATTGATTTTGCCAAATACTATCATATCAACTTGCTTTCTTGGGATTATCCAAAAGAAAATAGCATTAAAAAAAGAGTAGACAAAGCTGTTTTCTATCCGGTCACTTGTCTCACAACTCTTTCCGACCTTGAGGAACAGCAACTGCTCAAAAATCAACTTATTTTGGTAAAAGATATCGTGAGTAATCCCGAGAAATTGGATCTCCTAAACTTAACAAAAGAACGGAAAGAAAAGGTCTTAAACGAGGCTCGCGAACTCATCGACTATCAGGTGGAAGAAGAATATTAATTATAAAAAAAGGTGTTATGTATACCTGTTTGGACAGCTATACATAACACCTTTTTCAGTAGTCGATATTACTTCTAAAGCTTGGTCGGATGATAGATCTTGCCATATTTCGCAAGTTCGCTTAAATCTGTCTTTTCCCAAAATATACCATAAATGGCTGCTCCGGACCCTGACATAGAAGCGTAAATTGCTCCTTTTTGATATAAAGTTTCTTTGATTTCTTTCAACAAGGGGTAACTTTCGAAAATACCATCCTCAAAATCATTTCGAATATGAAACTTCCACTCTTGGATGGGCAAACGAATCGCTTCTTCCAAATTAACTTCGGGTGCCTTAGGTTGCACAGCAGCAAAAGCCTCAGCCGTAGAAATATGAATATTAGGCATAATTACCACAAGATGGTAGCCATCCAGATTTAGATTTAAGTCTTTAAAATCTGTCCCAATACCTGTTGCAAAAACAGGATTATTTGCGATAAAAAAAGGACAATCGGCACCTAGCTTTGCGGCGTATCCCGCCAGCTGCTCTTCAGTAAGATTCAATTGAAAGAGCGTATTGAGTCCTTTCAAAACAAAAGACGCGTCTGCAGAACCGCCGCCTAATCCTGCTCCAATCGGAATTTGTTTGACCAAATCAATGGAAACGGATGGAATGCCATAATCTTTTTTCAACAATTCAAAAGCTCTTATACAAAGGTTATCATGGAGATTCCCTGGGATACGTTCCCCTTGAATGTTTAGTGTTGTCTCCGCAGCAGTCGTTTCCAATAATTCGATAATATCGTAAATCGGAAGTGGATAGAAAACGCTATTCAGTTCATGATAACCATCCGTACGCTTGGCAATGACTTGCAGCCCAATATTTAGTTTAGCGTTTGCAAAAAGTATCATGTGAATTGCTCTAAATCGTATATTTCAAAATTAATAACTTACCAATGAAAAGATATTATCACTGAACCTAGATAACCGTCCTTTCGCTTTAAGGAAATCCAAAGAGATAATAAAACTGTAGGCGACAATCTCCCCACCAAGTCGTTCAATAAGTTTACTGGCGGCAACGACGGTACCCCCTGTCGCTAAAAGGTCGTCGTGAACCAATATACGGCTTCCTTTTTCAAAAGCATCTTCATGGATTTCAATGGTTGCCTGGCCGTATTCCAGTGCATAGGATTCAGATACGGTTTTAAAAGGCAATTTACCTTGTTTTCGGATTGGAATAAAAGGCAAGCCCAGCCTATTGGCAAGTAAAAATCCAAATAGAAAACCCCGACTCTCAATTCCAGCAATAGCATCTATCTCTATGCCTTGCAATTGATCAATAATCGCATCAACCATTTCGCTACACAATGCCGCATCTTTCAACAAAGGGGTAATATCTTTAAAGACAATACCAGGTTTAGGAAAATCCACAATATCCCGGATTTCCAGTTTCAATTTATCTTGAATCATTCTCAAATATTAAATAAGGCGCAATCTTCGCAATCGCAAGATCTGAAAGTGTTCCTATTTTTGTCAAGTCCTCAATATTGACATAACTTCCATGCTGATCCCTATAATTGACGATTAGTTTCGCATCTTTAGGGCTAAGATACGGATGTTTGGCCAATGAATTTGCATCAAGCTTATTAATATTGATTTTTTTGATTCCATCTAAATTGGCTACAACAATATAGTCTTTAATCTGGTCATAGGTCTCCGCTGTAACTCCATAAACCTCCTTTAATTGTTCTATGCGGTAGAACCCACCAAGAACCTCTTTATATTTCAAAATGCGTTTGGATAGAACCGAACCTATCCCTTTAAGACTGATTAATGCTGTGGTATCACAGGTATTAATATCGATAAGCTCGGCTTTATTTCTTTCAAACTTATCGTAAAGCAAAGGCGCTTTATTTTGTTGTTTTGTTCGCGCTGAATCAGGCATTGTTTTGATTTGAATGTAGGGCTCTAATCTGTTGTAAAGTCGGCCATTGATCGAGTAAATTTTCTTCAGATCAGTTTTTACCCTAAACCTTCCACCTTTTTTTTCATAGTTTTTCAGGACCGCAATCTGTTTATCAGAAAGCCCCAACTTATGCCAATCAGCGTGTGGTAAATTGTTTGGATCAAAATAGAATAGTTTGGTCTCTTCCAAAACCGAATGTTCAGATATTGCCCCCGCACTTTTGTCTTTAGTCGAATAGGTTGCCTCGACCTCCTGTTTGTTTACCGGACCAGAGACCTCAAGAGAGTCATGAAAGGATTGTTCAAATAATTTGGCCTGATTGGGAATTGGATCGCGCGTATTGCTTTTAATCAAAGCATAGATCGTCACAAACAACACAATGATTACCAAAATAATGAAAAACCCATTTTGTTCTGTTTTATTAAATTTAAAATAAGCCAATAGCCTCTTCATAAGCCGCTAAAAATTGGGATATCTAAATTTAATAAATTATAAGGAAAATAAAAAGGGAATTATTAAAAACAATTCCCTTTTTATTAATTATTATCTACAAAGAGATTTATAACTTTGACTTGTCCACTTTTTCAACTTGGCTACCATCCTTTAAAGTTTTTGAAATAGCATCAAATGGCCGAGAGACCACTTCATCCCCTTTTTTCAGCCCTGAGGTAACGATGATATTTTTATCATCCTGAATACCGGTCTTTACCAACACCTGCTTAACAGTTTTATCTTTTAGGACAAATACATACTCCTCCACTTTCTTATTTGTATTGGTAGAATCTTTATCATCAGAACGCACAGTTACCGATTGAATCGGAACAACCAGCCCTTTATCATGTTTTGTAAATATCTGAACGGTTGCTGAAAGCCCCGGCTTAAATGGCGATGCAACGTTCTCTTTCATCAAGTCCTGATACGATTCTGCACTGATGCGCACTTTTACATTAAAATTTGTTACCTGATCTGTCGATGATGTCGTCGTCGTTGTTGTTGCTATATTTTTAGACGAGCTAGCAATTTCCGTCACAACACCTTTAAACTTCCTATCCTTAAAAGCATCGACTTCGATCTCAGCTTGATTCCCTACCCTTACATTATTAATATCATTTTCATTTACATCGACATTAACCTCCATCGAGCTCATATTGGCTATACGCATAATTTCTGTACCTGCCATCTGCGCCGTTCCAACAACACGCTCTCCCTTTTCGATAGACAAGAGCGAGATGATACCGTCTGAGGGCGCATAGATTGTCGTCCGATTCAAATTATCCTGTGCTTCTTTTACTGACGCTTGTGATTGGTCAATGCCATATTTTGTCGAACGTACCGTTTCCCTTTGTGCTTGGATAGAAGCCTGTGCAGCAAAATATTCGGCAGAACTTTTATCCATTTCTGAAGCAGAAATAACACGTTTTTCGAAAAGCTCCTGATTCCGTTTATAGGTAGCGGCAACATTTTTGAAGTTTTCTTCTTGTTGTTTTAATTGCTGTTGTGCAGCTGCGAGATTGGCCCGCTGTGAATTCATTGCCGCAACCGAACGATCATAACCAGACTGCAAAATATCAGGTTTGATGCGACAGAGCACCTGTCCTTTTTTAACAAAATCACCTTCTTTAATGTTAAGCTCAACAACCTCTCCAGATACCTCCGAACTCAACTTAACCTCCACCTCAGGCTGAATCTTCCCACTCGCAGAAACTAATTCATCGACATCGGCCTCCTTTACGACATCCACAGCGACTTTAGTAATCTCTCCCTTTCCAAACCAGCCAGCTTTAAAACCTATGAAGCCAAGGACCACCAAGAGCACTACGATGATCAGTATAATTTTTCCAATGCTACGTTTTTTCTTTGCCATTTCTTTTGTTAGTTCAAATAGATTAATTGTTATCAAATTGAATTGGATTTCCAAGGTAATAATCGATGATCTTCGATCTGAATATTACGTTATATTTTGCTTGAATAAGGTCAAATTCGGCCTTATTTCGTTCTGTTTGAGCTGTAAACAATTCCAGTGAATTCGCCATACCAATATCATAACGCTCCTTTGTTGCCTTGAATGCTGTTTCAGCACTTTCAAATGCTACAGTAGCCGAGCTATAGCGTTGTTTGGCCGCATTCACATCCAATACAGCCTGATTAACGGCCTTGTTTAAGTTATTTTTTGCCAACTGCTCGGATGCCTCCGCCTGTTTCAAACCAATCTTTGCCTTGGCCACATTCACTTTATTCTGATTTCTCGAAAAAATAGGAATAGCAAGAGATAAACCTGTGAAAAATGACTTATTATCCGATACTTGCTGGCCAAAGGGCACTCTAAAAAGAGTTGCAGGATCTAAGGGATCGGTTTGTCTTGTCGTTGCAGAGGAGTAATTCGTTCCATAACTCACATTCAGATTGAGTGTAGGATAATAGCCTCCCTTCGCGATATCGATTTGTTTCAATGCCACCTCTTTATCCAATGCAGATTTGTGAATATCGGGCTGTAAGGTGAGCGCTTTTTGGTAAACATCCACGGCATTCTTATCCACTGCATGAACCAATATGGCTTCCAGACTCGGGCGTTCCAAAGAAATAACGGTTTCAGGAGGCATTTCCATCAACTGCTTCAAGGTCAACAAAGACATTTCGTATGAATTTTTTAGATTAACTTTGTTCAGTTCATTTGTGGCAACCTGATTTTTTGACTTAGCAAGATCGGCAATTGTTTTATTACCAACTGCAAATTGGATGGAGTCCAAAGAAAATTGTTGCTTTGATAAAGCAATCTGATCTTCACTGGCAACCATCATCTCATGATTGGTTATTGCTTCCAAATAATTCACCAACACATTGAGCACGAGATCATTCTTGATCTTATCTACCTGAGTCGCTGTAGACTCCAGTTGCAATTTATTCGCTTTGATCTGATTGACCTGCTGAAAACCCTGAAATAAGTTGACACTAGATCCCACGGAGCCACTGGTTCCTTTTGTCCAAGTGTTATTAACGATTCGTCCAGAAGTTAAATCGAAACCAAAACCATAACGGAAACTTTGATCCACAGTAGCACTCAGGTTTGGCAACAAATTACTTTTTGCCTGAAACAGGTCCTGCTCAGCAAGATCTTTGTTCAGGGCCGCTTGCTTTATCTGTACGTTCCGTTCCAATGTCATACGAATGGCCTCGGCCACCCCCACAACCTGTTGGGCTTGAACTAAAACATTAGTTCCAAGAAATAACCCAGTAAATACTACTGCAGAATAATAAAATCTTTTCATGTCCATATGTAGAACCATACATTTTTTTTTAGATTTGAACTTCATTTATCGGTTATGTATTTTGTCAAATCTCCATTTTTCCTTAGATGGCTATATCCCAAATCAATATGGAACATGCCACGTCATGAAAAAAAAGTCTATCTTACTTTTGACGATGGTCCAATTCCTGAAATTACACCTTTTATACTCGATATCCTAAAAAAATATCAGGTGAAGGCAACATTTTTTTGTGTTGGTGAAAATATTAAAAAAAATCCACATTTGTTTCAACGAATTTTAGCGGAAGGACATCAGGTGGGCAACCATACTTACAATCACCTCAAAGGCTGGGAGACAAATGATGAGCAGTATTTGGCAAATGTTGCAAAATGCCAGGAACTGACCCAAACCGATCTTTTTCGCCCGCCTTATGCCCGAGCAACAAAATCCCAACTCCGTCAACTCTATAAAAAATACCGTGTGATCATGTGGGATATTATGTCGGGTGATTTTGATCCGAATTTAAGTCCCCAGAAATGCCTCGAAAACGTTTTGCCCAACATTAAAAATGGCTCTGTTATTATTTTTCATGATAATATCAAAGCCATTCCCCGTGTCGAATATGTTCTCCCTAAAACAATAGAATTTCTATTAAAAAATAACTATCAGCTTTCGAGAATAGATTAAGGTTTACTTCTAGCAAACGTCACCTCAGATTCATAATATTTACCTACACTGACACTGAAATACCCCAATGCATTGTTGCTTAAATTTGAAATCGGATTAGATGGCGAAGCCGAACCAGGATTAATCATTTGAAAACTATTCCAGTAATTGTAGGCGCCTACATCGATACATTGACGTAGGATACGCACACGATCACCAACTTTCAAATCTCTATCGCGGTCGACAATATCATGCTGCACCTCTAAGCCATTGTTATACTTATCGTTAAAGACATCAATAAAACGTAGTTTACCTCCATTCACCGACATCTTATACTTATAATAATTCCCTTTTTCCGGGGGGTCAACAAATACGAGAGTTGGATAATAAATGGTATCAGTAAAAATAATGCGCTGTGAAAGCCCTATAGAATCCACATCCACATAGCTGGGAACCTTTGATACCCCTTGGATCTCCCTTCCATCAGCGGTCTTTACCTGCAACTGGTAAGTGACCTTCTCCTGTAACCGTAATGTCTTATTGGTATACAGCCCGTCAGCCCCCGCTTGAAACGTATAAGTGCGATTATTTTGCATATTCTTAACGATCACTTCTGCATCTGTTATCGGAGAAAACAGCGAGTCTTTAATACTTACAACCTGCTGTATACTAATCTCATGCTGTTGATCCGAAACCATCAAATCTGCGGTGATAACCAATTGACCTGTATTTTCGGGCAGTTCCAAATCTATTTTGTCTTCGCAGCTCCCTAAAGTAAATAATGCAACAGCTATAACTCCTAATATCTTCTTCATACTTTGCTAAAATTTAAAATTCCACGTAATCGATGGTATCGCTCCAAATAATGCTATCCGATAAATCTCGGTGACATTGGATTGTCCTTCTTTTTCTCTAAAGTCGATCAAATAGGCATTTTTTCGGTTATAGGCATTGTAGAGACCAAACGACAAGCTCGAGTAGCTATTCTTTGTTCGCTTAATATCATAAGTTGCTGCCAAATCCAGGCGGTGATAAGCTGGCATCCGCTGCCCATTTCTTTTATCGTAATAGAAGATCGTACGATCGTCAACAAAATATTTCCCCGCGGGCATCGTTACGGCGTCACCTGTATAGTAGACAAAATTGGCGCTCAAATTCCACTTCGGATTTAACTGATACTGCGCCACAATGGCTATATTATGGGTTTTATCCTGCCGCGCACTAAACCACGCACCATCATTGATCTGTTCAAATTGGCGCTCACTTTTGGATAAAGTATAACTCAGCCAGCCGCTAAATCGCCCCAGTCTCTTTTTCAGAAACCATTCAATGCCGTACGCTCTACCTTTTCCAAACAGCAATTCCCCTTCCAGCAATTCATTTGCCTGTAGATCGGCGCCATTCCTATAGTCAATCTGGTTCTTTAAATCTCGATAATAACCTTCAACAGAGAATTCATATCTGTTGGATGCAAAATTCCGAAAGTAACCCAGCGAATACTGATTGGATAACTGCGGCTTAATTGTATTATTGCTCAGTACATATTGATCGGTAGGAAGGCTGCTGGTCGTATTACTCAGTTGATGCAAATACTGAACATTGGTATTAAACGAAGCCTTTACCGTTGTCAAATCATTGATCGCGTAGTTTAAGGAAATGCGAGGCTCCAGATAGACGTACTTTTTACCCAACTTGCCATTTCCTACATAGGTAGAATCCACGGCCTCGCCAGCAGGATCGAAAGTATAAAATGTTCCCGGTCCCAATGCTGCGTAAGCGGATGCTCTCAGTCCAAAGTTTAATTTTAAACGGTCGGTAACTGACCAGTCATCGGTTAGATATGCAGCAACATCAACACCCTTACGATGTTGAATTTGCAATGAATTCACCTTCGAATCTTCCCCCGCTTCGATACTTGCCGGTCGGATTTCCTGCAGGGCTGCCTGCAATCCAAATTTTAGATTGTGACGGTCCGAAAGATTGTACTGAAAATCTTGCTTAAAATTGTAATTAAAGATATCTGAGCGGATCTTAAAGTTATTATCATCCTCAATCTTAACCTGATAATTGAATTTACTAAAAATTAACGTTGTATTGCTAAACAACCTATTGCTCCAGACATGGTTCCAACGCATGGTTCCAGTCGCATTTCCCCAATTGAAATCAAACAAATCATGATAAGCCATTGCATCCTTACCGAAATATCCAGACAAGTAAAGTGTATTCTTATCATTGATGCGATAATTAAACTTTGCATTGAGGTCATAAAAAAAGAGCGCACTCTTCTTAATATTCTCATCACTTGAAAGTTTTAAGAAAAGATCCGCATAAGTACGTCTGCCGGAGATCATAAATGAGCTCTTGCCTTTTTGAATAGGTCCTTCCAATTTAAGACGCGAGGCGATAAGTCCCAAGCCACCTTCTACGTTGAAGTGCTGATTGTTTCCATCCAAGGTGGTTATTTCCATAACCGACGAAATTTTACCCCCATATTGAGCCGGAACCCCACCCTTGTAGAAATTAACGTCTTTGATCGCATCGGAATTAAAGGTCGAGAAAAAACCGAACAGATGGGAACTGTTATAGACAGGAGCCTCATCCAGCAAAATCAGGTTTTGGTCGCCACCACCACCACGCACATAAAAATTGCTGCTTCCTTCCCCACCACTGGTTACTCCTGGAAATAGCTGTATGGTCTTGAGAATATCTTTTTCTCCAAATAGTACAGGGACTTTTTCGATTTCTTTAGGGCTAAACTGCGTAAGCCCAGGCGTTAGATCCTTTATTGATTTGCGCCTATTTCCGGTCACGGTAACCTCGGCGAGCTGATTTTCCTCAGGTACCAACTGAATAATATAAGTGGAGTCCTTATCCAGATAAACAGAGAATCCTTTTGTTCGATAGCCTACCGACGATACTTCTATCCCTTTGCTGCCATCACGGACAGACAAGCTAAAAAAACCATATTTATTTGACGCAGTGGATTTTTCCTCCGCATCGTTTCGTATCACGGCACCAATAATATTCTCACCGCTGATACTGTCCCTAACAAACCCCGAAATAGATTTAGACTGTTGACTATACGCTTGCTGCGCGCAGAACAAAATGGAAGAAAGACAAAAAACAACCTTTATAGGTTTAAACATAATCAAGTGAAGTCAAAATTTTGCTGAAAATAATAAAAAAGCCTTACAATTTGTAAGGCTTAATAATAAGTTTATAATTTGTTAGTTAAGGTCTCTGTTTAACAAAAATAGCATTTTATTCATTTATGCCAAATATTTATCCATTTTTCTTTTCACTTTTCTTCGCTTGATCAAAATATCCCTTAAAAAAAGCCATTTGATAAACAATTGACCGAGACCAGTACTCCCAATTGTGTCCACCTTCACTTGTAACAAAGGTATGATTTATATTATGGTACATCAATTTATCATGCAGCGCAACATTCACCGTGTAGAAAAAATCTTCCTTACCGCAATCGATGATTAAGCGAAGTTTATTATTGATTAATTTGGGAACCATATTCATAACAACACGATTATCCCATTCTTGCGATACATCAGCATAATTCCCTATGCGATCTTTAATTTCCCAATTTAGGGGGAAAGGTCTAAAATCTACCCCACCGGCCGTACTTCCTGCAGCGCCATAGCTATCCTGATGTTTTATGGCCAGCGAGAGCGCGCCATGCCCGCCCATACTTAAACCCGTAATAGCCCTTCCGCTCCGATCTTTGATCGTTGAATAATGCTGATCTACATAATCGATCAGCTCTTTGGACACAAAGGTTTCATATTGGTAGTTTTTATCGTTCGCGATGTCCCAATACCAGCTTCCAAAACCGCCATCGGGACAAACCACCATATAACCATACTGATCTGCCAATGCGCTTACACTTGAATTTTTAACCCAATTGCTATAATTACCGGAATAACCATGCAATAGGTAAAGGACGGGATAATTGATTTTGCTCGAGTAATTTTGCGGAAGAATTACGACTGTCTTAATTGCTTTACCCATGGACGGGCTCTGAATGGAAAGAGTATCCACTTTTGCAGCGTAGGAGTTCGTGAGTGTGCATAAAAATAAAGTGAATGCAATTAACAGCTGTCTAATACCGGCCAGACAAAATAGGCCGCTTTTGATAGGATCGGTTTGATGAAAATTATGCATCGAATAACTGAAAATAGGTCTAGTGTTTATCATAAATGTATTGATTTCTTTCAAAGAAATAAAGATAGGATTTTAAACCAAATGGACGCTCGCTAATTGTATAAAATCCAGTTCCATTGCTATCGAAAGCTATTGCTTCCCCCTGCGGCTCTACCTGATAAGGCAGAATAGCTGGCTTTCGTTGCAATACCTGCTTCCAGGATTCACTTCGGTTTCTCTGCCAATAGAAAATATGGGTAATATTCTTTACAAGCAGTTGTGTACCTGTCTGATCTATAGCAGAAGCCGTAGCAAAAGTAAATGGCAGCTCTGCTATCCTATTTAAGGTGAAATATTGCTGTTTAACATTTGTAAATACTTCGGCGCCATAAACAGTCGATCGAAATTCACGTTTAGATATAACATACAACATGTTGTCAATTGGATCAATCATAATCGATTCGGCATCTAACCGTTGCTGGCCAGGAAATTTAAGAAAGATAGCCCGAATGGACTTCTTCGGAATAAGCCCAGGATCATCGGCCTGAGGCTCAGGAAATACATACAGGCATGTCCAGGTTCTTTTCCCGGCGTTGTTTCCGATGTCCGCGAGGACGAGAAAATAGGTATCTCCAATTTTCACCCGATCGATATCCTCACAGTCGACGACAGAGACTCCTTCAAGTGAAAATTTTTTCAGTAGTTTGGCCTGACGATCAATTAAATAAATAGTTGCACCGTCACCACTATCATTGTGTACCCAAAAATTACCCTCCTGATATGCCGGTGTAATACCCGACACTTCCTTCAATTGTGGATCAGTCAGTTCCCCAAGAGCAATTTGCGTTTTAAAATAATCCTTCCTATTTTGGCTGTACACCTGCAAACTTAACAGCGAAAATGTAAACAGCAGGCACAGATTCAATCGTGCAATATTCATGTTTAAAGATACGTTTTTATTGATATTTACATTCCAATTATGAAGAAGCTTTCCACATACAGTTCATTACTCCTTCTTTTAACACTCTTATTTCCTTGTCACAGCCTACTCGCGCAGAATTCTTCATTTCGTGTAAAAGTAAAATCAGGTCTTCGACAAACACCCCCCTATCTTGTCAAGTACTACAACAGCAAAGATTGGGAGAAATTCAATACCGAGATACGCCAATTTGATTATGATCCCAAATTTGAATATGACATCAAGATCCTCAAACGTCAAAACGGTTCACGTCCAACATACAGCTTAGCCAAAACGATCACAAAATCATTATCGGAAGAGACGGCCGTAGACACATGGGAAGTTGGAGAAAACTACGTAAATGCTCAGAACCTTGGTAAATTGAAGTGTCTGCAGATAAAATCTGATAAAAAAAATAAATGGGAATACCTCGCTGCAACCATTCAAGGTTTCGATTACCAAGAGGGCTACCGTTACCGCATTCGGGTAAAACAAACGAAACAAAAAGATACAGACACCATCAGATACAGCTTAATTGAAGTTGTCTCAAAAGAACGTACAAATGAACTGCCCAGTGTGGCCGCATTTCTGGCTCGTTTTAAATGGAATTTACTTCAGTTAAATGGAAAGGATGTCACCGACAGCAAAGCAAGCATCGGGTTCGATGCCCGAAATGGCACGATTACCGGAACAACGGGATGCAACAATTTTTGGGGAAATTTCACTATTAAAGGGGACAAAATCAGCTTTATACACCTAGCAAGCACCATGCGTGCCTGCAATGGCCAAAATATCGAAAATGACTTTTTCCAAATTTTTGAACAAAAACAAATTCAATTTGACATAGCCGAACAAACCTTAAATTTATACAACGACAGAAAACTAGTCATGATTTTTGGGTTAGAGCGGGAATAAAAAAACACCCAAAGTCTGGGAGACTTTGGGTATCTTAGCCATATTATTAACCTATTTTATGAAAAGTATTTATGCCATTTGGAAATGACATAAACAAATATGTGAAATAAATCGGAAACAATCGAAAGCACAATAATATTTTAACAAAATTTTAACATTTCAAAAAATAATGAGATAAATGAGCATAAAAATGATTCATTTTGACTCATTCCGATCCATATTTATCCTGTATCTTACAGGTTTAAACCGATACAATGATTAAAACATTTTTAACATCAACAGCCTTACTTTTAACCGCGACACTTTTTGCCCAGAAGAACCCTGTCATCAAGGGAAACTATGCCGATCCTGAAGGTATTATCTATGGCAATAAATACTGGATATTCCCGACCTATTCGGCACCTTATGAAGAGCAGATATTCTTCGACGCGTTTTCATCTTCCGACTTGGCCACCTGGACAAAACATAGCCGTATCTTGGAGAACAGCAACGTTAAATGGGCGAAAAAAGCCATGTGGGCACCTGCAGTATTGGAAAATAAGGGTAAGTATTATCTGTTTTTCGGAGCCAATGATGTGCATCAGGGAGAGATCGGAGGCATTGGGGTCGCTGTGGCCGACAAGCCAGAAGGCCCTTATACCGACCTATTGGGCAAACCCTTAATCAACGATATTATCAATGGCGCTCAGCCGATAGATCAGTTTGTTTTCAAAGATAAAGACGGTACTTTCTACATGTATTACGGCGGTTGGAAGCACTGCAATATGGTCAAACTGAAACCTGATTTCACAGGCTTGCTCCCTTTTGATGACGGGACCTTTTACAAGGAAATCACCCCTAAGGATTACGTCGAAGGACCATTTATGTTTATAAAAGATGGAAAATATTATTTCATGTGGTCGGAAGGTGGCTGGACAGGCCCCGACTACAAAGTCGCTTATGCCATCGCCGACTCGCCCTTTGGCCCTTTTGAGCGCATCGGGACAATATTGGAACGGGATCCGGAAGTCGCTGTTGGCGCCGGACATCATTCAGTCATCAAAGTACCCAACAAAGACAAGTATTTTATCGTCTACCACCGTAGACCGCTTGGCAAAGATGGGGCCAATGAGCGCGTCACCTGTATCGAGGAAATGAAATTTGACAAAAATGGACATATCATACCTGTTAAGATGACCTTTACAGGTGTCAAGTATCCATTAAAATAGCAAAAATACTCGTTTTTGCAAACAACAAAAGAAGCCCAGATCAATCGAACTGGGCTTCTATTTTTATGAAAACAATTACCGCTTAAATGCTAGAAATTGCATTATTTAATGTTTCAGATGGACGCATTGCCTTAGCAGCCAATTCATCATTCGGGAAATAGTAACCGCCGATGTTTTGTGCATGCCCCTGTGCAGCGATCAGTTCTTCATTGATTTTCGCTTCATTATCTGTCAACACCGTTGCAACAGTTGCAAATTTCTCTGCCAATTCAGCATCTTTTGTCTGTGCCGCCAAAGCCTGAGTCCAGTATAGTGTCAAATAGAAATGTGATCCGCGATTATCAATCTGACCAACTCGACGTGCCGGAGATTTATCGTTCGCTAAGAATTTTTCTGTTGCTTCATCCAAGGTCTCCGCCAATACAAGCGCTTTTGGATTATTCTGTGTTTGAGACAAGTGTTCCAAAGAAGCACCAAGCGCCAAAAATTCACCCAATGAATCCCAACGCAAGTAACCCTCTTGAAGGAATTGTTCTACGTGTTTCGGAGCCGAACCACCAGCACCTGTTTCAAATAAACCACCACCATTCATCAATGGAACAATAGACAACATTTTAGCTGATGTACCCACTTCTAAGATCGGGAATAAATCCGTCAAATAATCACGCAACACGTTACCAGTTACTGAAATGGTATCCTCGCCCTTACGAATACGTTCCAAAGAGAATTTCGTCGCATCAATCGGAGATAAAATACGAATATCCAAACCAGTTGTATCAAAGTTTGGCAGGTATTTTTCTACTTTTTTGATGATTTCTCTATCATGTGCACGGTTTTCATCTAACCAGAATATAGCTGGAGTTTCAGATAAACGAGCACGATTCACAGCCAATTTCACCCAGTCTTGAATTGGTGCATCTTTCGTTTGACACATACGGAAGATATCACCTGTCTCCACTTTTTGCTCCATGAAAACATTTCCTGCAGCATCAACCACGCGAATAACGCCGTTTCCTGCAGCTTGAAAAGTTTTATCATGAGATCCGTATTCCTCAGCTTTTTGCGCCATCAAACCTACGTTTGGCACAGAACCCATTGTTTTAGGATCTAAGGCACCATGCTCCTTACAGTCTTCAATTGTAGCTTCGTAAACGCCAGCGTAACAACGATCAGGAACCATCGCAATAGTATCTTCTTCTTGACCGTCTTTATTCCACATTTTACCACCAATACGGATCATTGCTGGCATAGAAGCGTCAATAATAACATCAGAAGGCACGTGGAAATTTGTAATGCCTTTATCCGAATTTACCATCGCTAAAGCAGGGCCGTTTGCGATAGCAGCGTCGATAGCAGCTTTCACTTCAGCCTCTTTTGCATGGCCCGCGATTTTAGCATAAACCTCACCTAAGCCGTTATTTTTATTGATACCCAGCTCTTTGAATAAATCGCCATATTGCGCAAAAACATCTGCAAAATAAGTTTCAACAACAGCACCAAAGATAATCGGATCAGAAACTTTCATCATTGTTGCCTTTAAATGTGCAGACAACAATACCCCTGCCGCTTTCGCTTCAGCGATAGCATCTGCTACAAAAGCTTTCAATGCTGTTAAACTCAACGTTGAAGAATCAATAACTTCACCCGCTTTCAATGGCGAAAGTCCTTTTAATTCTGTTACTGCACCTTGCTCATCAACAAACTCAATTTTAAATTGGCCTTCATTTTCTACGGTTACAGACTGCTCTGAGCCATAGAAATCACCTGAAGTCATTGATGCAACCTTTGTTTTAGAATCTTTCGCCCAAGCACCCATTTTATGTGGGTTTGCTTTTGCATAGTTCTTAACCGCTTTAGGCGCACGGCGATCTGAGTTTCCTTCACGCAATACAGGATTTACCGCAGAACCCAATACTTTGGCATATTTCGCTTTAGCTGACTTTTCCTCTTCTGTTGTCGCTTCATCAGGATAGTTTGGAACAGCGTAGCCTGCTTGCTGTAATTCAGCGATAGCACCTTTTAACTGCGGAATCGAGGCGGAGATATTCGGTAATTTAATGATGTTTGCTTCAGGAGTTGTTGCCAACTGACCCAACTCAGCCAATGCATCAGCAATTTTTTGATCTTCTTTTAAAAATTCTGGAAAGCTAGCAAGAATACGGCCTGCTAAAGAGATATCTCTCAATTCAACATCGATATCAGCTGTAGCTGTAATCGCTTGAACGATAGGCAAAAACGAATAAGTCGCTAATAAAGGAGCTTCATCTGTTTTTGTCCAAACAATTTTTGATTTGTTTGACATAGTAATCTATTAGAAATATGTTTAATTTTTAATGCTATGTGAAATCATTGAAAAATCTGAATTTCTCAAAAATTCGCCTAAAGATAAGAATAAATGCCATAATTAACGAGGAATTGCACCCCTTTTGACAATAAAATTGTGAAAATAAATATATTTTGGCAATACAGAATAAGTCGCCCCTCCTCTACCCAAAAGTATTTCCTCTTGACATTTCAGTGACCAGATACTACAGGCGAAATCCTATTTTAGCTCAACATAAAAACACGACTCACAATGAAAACATTCAAATTGAACAATGGAATTGAAATTCCGGCAATTGGATTTGGAACCTGGCAAATTCCTGAGGGCGACGAAGCTTATCAGGCAGTTAAAGAAGCACTTGCCGCTGGGTATACACATATTGATACTGCGGCCATATATGGCAACGAAAAGAGTGTTGGAAAAGCGATAAAAGACAGTGGTATCGATCGTAATTCGCTGTTTATTACAACAAAACTCTGGAATACCGAGCGTGGATACGATAAGACTATTGCTGCATTCGAAAAATCGCTCAGCGATCTACAATTGGATTACCTTGATCTTTACCTGATTCATTGGCCTGCCAACGAAACGCAATTTGCAAACTGGTCTGACATCAACGCCGATACCTGGCGGGCTTTTGAGCAGCTGTACAAAGAGGGGAAAGTTAGAGCGATCGGCCTGAGTAATTTCCCCAAAGACTACCTCGCCAAATTATTGGAGTCAGCGACAATCATCCCTGCAGTGAACCAAATTGAATTTCATCCGGGTTACCTTCAGCAAGATACTGTGGCACTCTGCCAATCCAATGACATCCTTGTTCAGGCTTGGTCACCCCTGGGTTCGGGCAGAATATTACAGGATGAAACACTCGTTGCTTTGGCTAAGGAAAAGAATACTAGTGTTGGACAACTCTGTATCAAATTTGCTTTATCTCAGGGTATCTTGCCGCTGCCAAAATCAACCAATCCCGATAATATTAAAAGAAATTTAGTGATCGACGATTTTGAGCTGACAGCAAGCGATATCAAAACTATCCTCGATTTACCTGAAATGGGGTTTTCCGGATCGGACCCTAAAAAAGTCGCTTTTTAAAGGTGATAATATAGGATTGATGGAGTCGCTCTTGGGCTGCTCCTCCAATCTTATATTGTTGAGCTTCCAGTACCAAAGAAACTGATTGTCCCTTTTTCCTAAACAGGATATAACAATTTTTTGCTATTATAGCGGTAAAGTTGCCTACACTATTCCTTACTTTTTTATTATAAAAATGAATGAAATAGAACTTATAGATCAATCGGAACTTCCTGCGAAGGGAGAAGACTACTACTATCACCCCTTATGGACGACTTGTATACTGCTGTATAGAGGCTCTATCCAGGTCAATAGCAATGGTACGCTTACCGATCTCCAAGCTGGCAGTATCCTCTTTATCGGATACAATAAGTACTACAGCTTTACAACAATTAGTACCGATGCTATATTTAAAATCCTTCATTATGACCGGAATTTTTCCAACCGAATACGCTTGTCGATCAGTCGATATGATGCGTATCGGTTAATCAATGCCAATCGTTCCACACCTTTTACTCCCGCCCCCAACGATTTTGAAGCTATCTGGACATTGTTATGCACTTTGCATAGCAATCGTAAAAAACCGATCGACCCGAAGAAGGATTTTCTCCAAAAAGCCAACATCAATATTTTTATGGCTATTATCTACCTTTTGGCCGATGTGATCTATACTGCTGGTGAAAGCTCCGGAAAGGCACGCAACAAGAGAAAGGAAGAAATTACCGTACATTTTTTACAGCTTATAGCTGATCACTACAAAGCGCAGCGCGATCTCGCATTCTACGCCGACCGCCTCCACATTTCCATCAAATACCTGTCGATCAGCGTCAAGGAGATTACACAAGAATCGCCCTCGGAAATTATCAGTAACTGGCTAGTCACAGAAGCTAGAGCGCAGCTCACCATTTCTACCAAAACAATCAACCAGATCTCACAAGAGTTTAATTTTTCAGATCAATATGCTTTTAGCAAGTTTTTCAAAAAACATGTCGGCATAACACCTAAGCTATTTCGTGAACAACAGGTAAATCTTGTTACCAATTGAACATCATAAAGCAGTAATCAAACATTTCTTGTCACCCCAGGGCATGCTAACTTTGTATCACATATATAAACAAAGTTAAATACCATGAATACAAAGTCAAGAGCCCGAAAAATAGGTTTTTACTTGACGTTATGCTTCTTTACATTATTTTGCAATCAAACATACGGTCAAGACAGCATAAACAGCCGAAAAATATCAATTGAAAAACTGTTCGAACTTGCTATCCATAACCACCCAAATCTTATTGTTTCGGCGTCGGCCGTAAGTATCGCCCAACAAAAAACGGAAGTTGCAAAATTAAGAAGGCTTCCCGAAATCAGTGCTTCAGCATCGGCTTTTTACCTCGGCAACGCTGCGTTGATCGACAAAGACCTTTCGGGGTCGGAAAAAGTCCCCTTACCCCATTTCGGTAACAACTATGCATTGGAAGCGAAAGAACTTATCTGGAAGGGCGGTGTCGTAAAAAATAGCATCAAAGCATCCTCGCTGGGCGAAGAACTGGCTGAATTGGACCATAAAAATGAAGAACAGAACATTAAAATTTTGGTTTTAGGCTATTACCTTGATCTATTTAAACTGAAAAATCAAGAAGCTGTCTACAATCAAAATATTGAGCTTGCGCACAAGAGACTGGACCTGACGGAAAAATTATATAAACAGGGCATGATCACCAAAAATGATGTTATCCGCAACCAATTGCAAATATCCGAGTTGGAGTTAGCCAAAGAGGTGATTCAGAACAATCGGAAAATCCTGAATGAAGAGCTTATAGTCGCATTAGGGCTACCGGAGAGCACAGTAATTGAGCCGGATGACAAACTATTAAACAGCAGTTTTCAGCTGACAGACCTCGCGAGCTTAAAACAAGACGCGTATGTATTCAGCCCGGGCCTTCAGCTCGCGGCCAAGGAAGCCGAACTTTTGCAGACAGAAAAAGCTATTACAAAATCAGAGCGATCCCCTGCCCTCAGCCTATTCGCGGGAAACAGTCTTGTGAAACCTATCACCAATGTGATGCCGGTGATCGACAAGTATATGAATACCTGGAATACCGGTATCTCCCTGAATTATACGATTTCTTCACTCTACACGACAGGAAAAAAGCTTAAACTAAATGATCTACAAATTGAAAAGAACGAAAAATACACAAGTGCTCTGAAACAAAAAACCAGCGTCGCTGTTAATACTGCATACATTAAATACAATGAGGCCTACTCACAACGCAAGACGCTGGAATACAATAAAGCCCTTGCAGATGAGAACTATCGTATTATTGAGAAAAAGTATTTGAACCAATTGGCGTTGATCGTCGATATCATGGATGCTTCAAACTCAAAACTTGAAGCGGAATTGAAATACACAAATGCTGAAATCAATATTGTGTATGCATATTACAAACTTTTAAAAGAGACTGGAAAGATCTAGTACATTTTCCTTTTGCCTAATTTAATCAGTTTTATATATGTAAGGCCTCATTAAGTAATTAATGGGGCTTTTTTATCGACAATACTGCATCATCTTAACTCATTATTATGGCAAATTCATTTTTTAAAACGATCAGATCATCCATCAAGCACTGGTATATTCCGTTGATTATCGGCATTCTATTAATTCTTTTGGGGTTCTATACCATTTACACACCTGTTGCCGCATTTCTCACATTAGCGATTCTTTTTTCATGGTCATTTATTATTTCCGGTATTTTGGAAATTATCTTTGCCGTGCAGAACAAAGATGAAGTGGACGGTTGGGGTTGGTACCTCACCGGAGGAATTCTTTATACCCTATTCGGCATATTACTGATTGCCAACCCGTTGCTTTCAGCCAGCACGTTGGCGTTTATTGTAGGCTTTTATGCGCTCTTTAAATCCTTTCAATTGCTATCCTTTTCTTTTGACCTCAAAAATTACGGCAGTAAATCTTGGGGCTGGAATTTATTATTTGCCATTTTAGGCATTATTTTCAGCTTTATCTTACTTTGGAATCCGCTATTTGCAGGTTTTTCGCTGGTCATATGGACCGGAATGGCCATAAGTACGGTGGGCTTTGCAGCCTGTGTCTTTGCATTTCAGCTGAAAAGTCTCAAAGACATCCCGAGCAAGCTGCCAGACGAGTGGAAAGAGCGTTATCAGAAGCTTAAAGAAGAATTTGATCAACACAGCAAATAGAAAAAGGGCTTAGTTGCCCTTTTTTTATGAATATTGCTCCGACTGTTAAGTTTATTTACTTATTTCGACAATCTTAAAAGGCACATTATGAAGTGGAAAATCTTGTTTATCCGTCTTTACCCGACTGATTTTCATGATCACCTCTAATCCCTCATAAATCTCGCCAAAAACGGTAAAATCGTGATCAAGTCTTGGCTGTCCGCCACGAGCCAAGTACTCCTGACGTTGTGCTGGAGTATATTTTATACCTTTCTTCAATTCCAGACTATCCAGTTCTGCTGCCGTGATTTTCTTTCCGACCACGAAATAGATCTGATTTAAAAAAGATGCTTTTGCGGGGTTTCCATCCCGTCCTGCACCCAAGGCACCTATTTTATGATACGCCCGGTCATCGAACTCTGCCGCCAATCGCGGTTTTCTATGAAGAGGATCTGCCGCCTCACGTTTTTCAATATCGATATCATGCTCTCCGCCCTGCACAACAAAATTTTCGATAATCCGATTAAACAATGCTCCTTGATAGACCGTATCCCGAATAGATCGCAACATCAAATCGCGATGATTGGGGGTATAATCATAAAGTACAACTTTAAAATCGCCAAAATCAGTCTTGAAAAGTAAATGTTTTGATTGGGCATAACAATTCCCCAATACAATAAAAACAAAGCTTAGGATGGTTAGAATTTTCCTCATCGTATGAATTAATCGTTTTCTTAGATTTCATATAAAAATACATTAAATTTCGATTTTTGAAAGACATTGAGCGGCAGTTTTCCAAATGCTCTCGAAGAATATCTGTACAGGATACTTTCAAAACTTTTCCTGCACTAAAAAATTACAGCCATCGTATGGAATTAAAACTTGCAAATAAGCGTAAATTTATCTTAGTTTGGATTAAAACTATTCAAGACTATGCAGTATACAGCAAATCCAGACCGATATCAAGATATGATCTATAATCGTTGTGGTCAATCCGGTCTTCTATTGCCTGCCATCTCATTGGGAATGTGGCATAATTTCGGTGACGACACAGCCCATCAAACGAAAGTTGATATTTGCACAACAGCGTTTGACCTGGGAATTACCCATTTCGATCTCGCAAACAATTATGGTCCGCCTGCTGGAAGTGCCGAAAGGGCCTTCGGACAAATATTAAAAGAACAATTTTACGGTTTACGCGATGAGATGATTATTTCATCAAAAGCGGGATATCACATGTGGGACGGGCCTTACGGAGAATGGGGAAGCCGTAAATATGTGATATCAAGCTGTGAGCAATCACTTAAACGCCTGGGTATCGATTACGTCGATATTTTCTATTCACATCGTTTCGACCCCAATACCCCCTTGGAGGAGACCATGCTGGCGCTAGATCAGCTTGTCCGTAACGGAAAAGCGCTTTATGTCGGTATTTCATCCTATAATTCGCAACGCACAAAAGAAGCCTATGCAATCCTGAAATCATTGGGCACACCTTTTATTATTCATCAGCCTAGCTATTCTATGCTAAACAGATGGGTAGAAACCGATGGCTTGCTCGATACCTTGGATGAGATAGGCATTGGTTCTATCGTCTTTTCCCCTTTGGCACAGGGCATGCTCACCGATAAATATTTACAGCATATCCCCGAGAATAGCCGTGCGGCGCAATCCAAATCACTTCAGACAAAATTTCTGAATGAAGAAAATCAAAAGAACATCCAGGCCTTACATGCAATTGCACAGCGTAGAGGGCAATCACTGGCACAAATGGCTATAGCATGGGTTTTACGCAAGAAGCAAGTTACATCGGCGCTAATTGGCGCCTCAAGACCACAACAGGTCATTGATTGCGTGGGTGCGCTGAAGAATCTGACGTTTAGACCGGAAGAAATTCACGAAATTGATCTTTATGCAAAAGACGGCCATATTAACATCTGGGCTAAATCGGCTGAGATTGATTAAGATCAATGCCATAAAAGTTTTCATCCAAGTAACTACTTCGCGCATGGCTGAATTCCATAAACTAAAAATGAGCCTGGATAATACCGGGCTCATTCCGTTAATTAACCCATTTTTTTCAATATCTTTTCAAAGGTGTTGATATTCCGGCTTGTCATCTTATCTTTCAGATTCTTTTTCCCCAACACCTTTCCGAAGCTGGAATCCAAGGTATTGCCCTTGGGTACGCACCAATAAAAGACCGTATCGACAATTTCTCCCTTCTCTCCCGGCACATGTGTCGAATTGCTGAATTCATCCATCAATATTGTTTCGACACCTGTTGTCCCTACAAAAGCATAGACATGGAAGTCTGTATGTATTTCAAAAGGAATATTTGCCTGCAGCAATTCCACTTCTTCCTGTGATCGGATGAACAAAAAAGCTTCATAAGAAAAATATTCCGACATGGACTCCTCTAGTAACTGCTTAAGCGAGGCGGGAGCTTTGTCCGACGAAAAAACAATATTTCCGGAAGCCAGTACCGAAGTAACGTCCGTTACACCGGCGTCCTTAAAAACCTGACAGACATCTGACATCTTCATATTGGTTCCCTTCACATTGACGCCGCGTAGAAAAGCACAGTATTTCATAGTATTACATTAATCGATTATTTCGTCCATCGGATCCCAAAACAGCTTTCTAAAGTCCTTGATCCGTAAATTATTGACAACAAGCCCCTCGGCTTCAAGCCGTTCTTGAAATTCAGGCACTGCAAGCGTGCCGCCACTGGATACAACACGGTGGGCGGGTACATCGCTGGGACATCCTCCCATCGCTTTCCCGACGTGCCTTGAGTGGTTAGGAAAACCTAAAGCTTTTGCTATGGCTCCATAAGTCGTTACTCGACCTTTGGGAATCAGCTTTGCAACCTCATATACTTGTTGTTTGAATTGCTCATCCATGTTAATTTATATTTTATTTGCGCTGTTTAGCATGTCAAAAAATCTTCTTTCCTATTTCCGCGGCGAAAAATGAAGAGCAACCTAAGTTACGAAAAGCTCTTGTAAGCAATACAGTCTTTAATTGATTCACTTGTCTAATTTTCGTTTCCATATGATTTTGGGGGAAACGATTCCTCCAATTGTCTATATACGCGATTCCAGCTAGGGCTATCGTAAGCATTCAGTTTTACATATTGCCCTTTTTTTGTTGCAATGCTTATTTTTATATCTATTCCGTCGTATGGCTGACGCGACTCCTCCTCTTTAGCGGCAATAAATTTCTCCAAATCAATTTTATCCAATAGGAAGTTCCATTTGTCTTCCGTATTGCCATATGATTTTAGGGTACTCTGGGCTGTATCAATTGCAGAAAACAGACAATAAACACTATCTCTTGTTATCTTAATCGTATAACCTTTTGAAGGTGTTGCTGTAAATCCGCCAACCGTAGAAAATGACACTGCTGTAATCTCAGTTTTAGTATTTTCTACCTTCACCCGATGTGAGTTATGGGTACAGCTTTCTCCTAAGAATAGCTGTCCAACCAAAAGTGAGAACTTTAGGATCAATTTTCCGCCCATATCTTGTTCCTTTAGACGCTGGTAAATAATCAAACGAAAAAAAGCGTTGTCTGTTGTCAACAGACAACGTCTTTTGCTGCTTTCCTAATTTACAAAAGTTATTCAGATTTCGTGACCCCAATCTCTGTATTCGTTACATATCAAACCGATCAGTTGCCTTGGATCAGCTCGAAAACTGTTCCTCGTAACACCATACTCACTCGTGACTGGAAATTTTATTCCCTAACAAAAAGTTGTTCATTCTGTTTCCTATCAAAACACATTGATACAGGGCAAAAAAACAAGTGTTTTTCTATAACTATAGGTTAATATTCACTTTCCTTTTAGTGCCTTTTCGAAGGAAAAAAACGGAATCTTCACAGCCCCAGTAGGGATAAAGCACATGCTAAGCACAGATAAAGCACTGTTCATGTATAAAGCAAAATGCGCTTTAAAAGTACTACAAGCATGCGTGAAGGCTTCACAAAGCGACCAAAAATGAGGGCAAGTAGAGCTAGATTTAGTTAATTAATAACTATTTAAATTCATTCGATGAATATACGTAAATGCTCGTTGTTTTATCATTTAATCACTTGAAAATAAAATAGAAATAGGTGTTAATATAAATAATAGGAGTCCACGATTTTGTTTATTATGGTTGTTTTTCATGAATAGATTAAATAAAAAAAGAACTAGTAAGGTGCTTGCTATTCTTTCTGATTTTTCAGAAAAAATTTGAGCGGAGCTAACATGCTATAACTCTGCCCGCTTTTCATATTTTACAATTATGTATATTAAAAAGAACATTTCCTACCCATTACAGCATTAAGAAAGGAAAACCATTATTCAACAGTTATGTTCTATGACTATTAATCTTTGTTCTAAATGAATCTAAAAAGAAATTCAGTTCCTTAGCATCCTCTTTGGTGCCAATAGCCCTTTCTTCCTTTTGATTCCATCTAGTAACATCCCAATGTCTTTTTTTTGAGCATTCTTTTAAAATTCCATCTACCGTAATTCGAACATAGACAATGCGCATAGTTCGGCTTTTTCTCTTGAGCTCTTTAGAAAGAAGTTTAGCCCATAACTTTGTTCTAACATAATCAATCACTTTAAGGGTTATAAATTTCGAACCTAAGCTTAAACTAATCAAGACGTTAAAATATTTTACAAACTGAATATCAACCACTTATAGATCATTTTGTGGCACCTTCAAAAAAATCCCAAAAGTGCCACATATGTGCCACAAACTTTTGGAGTATTTTTGAAGATTTTGCGAATCGTCCTAAACAAAAAAATCCTGCAAATCAATGACTTGCAGGACTTCTACATTTTTTAGTGCTTTTTAAAAACTTTAAAGTTGCACCTGGCGGAGAGTGAGGGATTCGAACCATCGAATATAAAAAAATGAAAATCAGTTAATTAAAAAAATTCATTTTAGAAATGCCACGAATTTGCCACAAAACTCCAATATCTAATATTCCTACAACAATCAAATAGACTGTAACTAAAAAATACCTTAGTTCGATATTCAAATATAGCTAATTTGATAATCATATGGAATAAAGAGTTTATTATAATAATTCATGTCATTTAAAAATCAGTTCTACCTAAGACTCGTATTCCTTTTTTCAGTAAATCAATTCATAAGAGTAATTATCTTTTATATTCTTAAAAGTCTTATATATTAAACTTTGGATAATCATTTTTCACTTCATCTAAAAGTGTCTGAATAGTAATATCTTTACCTCCTCCCCCTAAAGAAAGTTTTTCAATTGCATTAAACCATTGAGACCTACGATTTGCAGAATTTATTAAAATAGAAGTATCCCCTCCTGCTCTTTTCCATATATCATCTTGCTCTGGACCTTGAGGATATAAAGTTATTAATTGAGTAGTTAATTCTTTTTTAAATTCTGGAGATTTCATCTCAACACCTTTTTCACTTGATTCGATAATATTTTCCGAATTAGATTTAATCTGATTTATCATTTCAAAGCAAAAAGCTGCGGCATTTGCTGCGGCTCTTGGTTGTAATCCTCCTTCATCAGCGGCAGACTTATTCTCTATTAAATCTGATATACCTCTAACTTCAATAGCAGGAACATCGTAAGGTCTAGCAGCTAATAAAAAACCATTGCCCTCCATGGCTACTGCAACCGCGTCACTACAATATTGTTTTAAATATGAATATGCTACTGAAGTTATAGAAGAAACAACTTTCTCTCCCGCAGCTATTGGTTGAACAAAAGCTTTCGGAATATTAGAATTTTCAACTTTGATCAAATTTTTCCAAGTATCTTCTCTTTGAACATGTTTCGCGATTTGTTCAAGTTGATAAGAAGGAAGAATTGTATCCAATCTAGGTTTAAAAGCTTTATCATCTTTACCATTTTCAAAGCCAATAACTTTAGAACTAGCGACTACGTCTCCTAACTTTACATCTTTTAATCCACCAGCCACTCCGACAAAAAAAACAAAGTCTGGTTTAAAAAACTCAATTGCTCTTCCTGTTTCATCAGCCGCTCTAACATTTCCAGGCCCTGTTTCAATTATTACTACTTCATTTACACCATATCTTCCTTTGTTATATATAGAATTTGTTAAAGGATGGTATACTATTTCAACCTCGTGTAAAAATGCTTTAATAGCGTTAAATTCTAGGCTTAAAGCCGTATGTATTAATATCTTACTCATTTCAAATTAATAACTTTTATTAAATGTTTTAATTGTGTGTTTTTCGAATAGTCTTCCTCCATTGTTTTAAGTAAAGAATTTAGACTAATATTTTTTCCTCCACCTCCATTTCTCAATAATTGGATTCCCCTTCTCCAATTATCCTCCCTTGATTTGTTTTGATAAAGTTTGCTAACATCACCTCCTGACCTTTGCCAGAGTTCTCTGTCTTCAGGACCTTGTGGATAAAGTTCAATACAAAGTTCTGTCAATGCCATATATATATCTTCAGTAGTTATTCTCTCTCCAAATAAGTGACCATAAAATAGGCGATCTAAAAATCCCAAATTCAATAGACTTTTACACTTTTCAAGTCCAATACGGTAGGAATTATCATCCTTTGCCTTTTCAAAAATCTGCTTAGCACTTAGAGTAAATCCATTAGATTTTATCAAATTCCCTAAATGTTCCGACTGCATATCTTTTAAAGAGCCTGAAAAATATCTTATATAATCTGCTAAAAACCTATCCTTTAGTCCTGCAATATTCTCATAAACTTCCAATATTGAATTTATATTTCTTTTATTTTTATCTAAAAAAGAGGTTAGAAATCGATCAGTTTTAATATGCTGTATCAATTCCATTTCCAAAACGACTCCAGATAATCCCAAAGTTGAAATATCTTTTAAAATTGAGTTAGATGTTGCATCAAGAAATAGGTTCCTTATTTGGAAATCAATATTCGTCCATATCTGAGCTCGATTTTCAAATGTCGAAATATCAGCATATTGACTTTCAGCAATCTTTTTCACTATAAACCCCGGAACATATTCCCCAAGTGAAATTTTGTTAAATAATGATTTTATTTTTTCAGAAAGATTAATTATACCAAACGTAATATCATTTGTTTCTTCTAAAGATTTTTCCCATATATTAAGCCAAGTGTTACTTTGAATATCGAGATCTTTTAATAATATAGCGTTTTTTAAAGCTCTTTTAACATATTCTTTCAGAAAAAACTCTTCGTTAAATTCTAAAGTTATTGCAAGACAATCGCTATCCGATACATCCCCTATGATAATCTTGGCACCTTCAAATTCATTATTTTTATTTTCTTTTTCGATAAAATACTGTTTTATAATAGCTTCTTTTGGAGAAAGAAAAGCTAAAATCAAATAGGCATGTAAAATGGTCCATTGTTTATTAATTGCATAAATTGCCAACTTTTCTGCCATTTCAGTTGGGATTTTAGAAGGTAAAAATTTTATGAATAAATTCTCATATTCTGGAATTGATGGTATCAAATTCCAAACAATATTAGCTGAAACTTCAGAACTCAAAATTAGTTTCCATAAATTATTAAAGCTTCTAGCCGTCTTAGACTTTATTACGTACAATAAACCATCAATTACACTTTCATGCCACCAATTTTTTAAAACTTCACTATCTCCAATAATTAATATATCATTTATTAGATCAAAATCAAATTTTTCATAGACGTCAAATTCATTTATAATAAATGCTTGTATTGCCTTACCAATCTTATCTTCTCCTAAAATATAACTTTTCAAAGGAAGATTTCTTAATGACTTTAAGTTAGTCTCTTCTCTTTTCCCAATTTTCCTTGCTAATTCTGAAATTAGATTTTCTTTTATTTCAATTCCTTCTTGATTATTCGATGATATTTTAGCTACTTGTCTTATCAATTGTTTCAAGGCATCTTTGTCAAGTTCTAAAAAAACTGAATATCCTTCATATGCTTTTGCAGATAAATTTAAGATTTCCCAATTATTTACGTTTACATTTAATTGAGTCAAAAATTCCTCGAAGTCAACTGACTGATGTGGGTTTAGTAAGTATTGTTCAATCGTTGAATTTAACCCTATCAATTTCGAATCACTATCCGACACAAAATCAATATTCCGTAAAGCGTCAATTAAATCTTTTTGAAAATGAATGAATGTCTTAGTGCTGTCGATGTTGGAAACCATAAAACCAGCCGTAAAAGAAAATTTCCGTCTAAAAGTTTTTGATAGACCTCCCCAAAGTGAAGTAATTAGAATAATAAAACTCTTTGAATCTCCACAAAAAATAACAGGCAATATTCCATTACTTAATCTCCTTATACTTTTAAAGATAAATTCAGGAAATAATTTAGGGCATTCCGAGAAATTGAATATTGTTTTTTCTATGTATAATTCCTCTAAATATGTTTTATTTTCAGGAATTTCTTTACAGAATAGAGCAAAGAGACATTCAAGGTTATTTATGTATCCAAGATCTTCTAAATCAATAATTAACGCATGAGTAAATACTATTCCAGCTCGAGTCGCACTTTCATCTGGAAAAGTAAGAGTGAATACATACTTATTGTCGTATTGCATTCCAGAATAATACGGCTTTAATTCAGTACCAGCCGATAAGAAACCAGGACGATCTGTAAAAGCAGTTAAATGAGCTTTCATGGAAATGTCTTCAAGCGTTGAACATAAACATCCATGTCCTTGTTCAAGTTCGCCGTAAAACGCTTGATCAATCTTTATAATCTTGCTATTAATCAATGAAATACGATATGGTTAATGTTAAATCTATTTCTTTTCTTCCTTCTGGTGTTATTATATAACCAAAATTCTCAGGTCCCTTTTTAATAAATTCGGGATCTGATTTCTTATTGGAAAGATCTTTGCCTACTGAAGATAACCCTATTATTTTAAATGTATCAGATTTCCAGGTTTCTCTTATAAAACTTAATAGCCCGGGAAGTTTCTCTTCAAAAACTTTTTCAGGAAGCTTTTCTTGATCTAACGATGAAAGTTTATCCCAACAAGATAATGCAACGACCAGTTTCGGAGAAGATATCATTTGTTTAATTCCTACTTTTTTAATGTAGAGAAAAATTTGCAGCAATTCGATATAAAAAGCTGTATTTGACAAAAGCATTTTATCCTTTTTCTCAGTTCTCTTCTTTAATATTTCTTGTTCTGGCAATCCTCTGTTAACAACATCTTCCAAAATTTGTAATTCATCAGCGCGAATAAAAAGCATCCATGAGTTACTCCTTTCAATTTGCTCTGCCCACGTTTTATTAACTCTACGACTATTAATTATCGTTTTAATCTGTTCACCACCATAATCAGGAAAACTAAATTCAGACCTTTGGCCAGAAGTACTTTCTATTTCTAATTTCAATCTATTATGAGAACTAACATTAGTATGACCTGAGGATTTTCCGTCGTTTAGATTGTCAAGGACCTCCTGAAATATCGATATGTCATCTGGAAGAGAAGTAATCTTATAATGCTCAGTCCTAGCATTTAGTCTGCCAAATAACTGACCTCCAAAATGAGTCTTACCAGCATTAGGTCCTCCAATTATTAAAATTGTATTATTTTGTTTATGCATCACTTTTCACGTTTTGAAAGAAATAGATCATTTTCTTCAAATCTCTCTGGAATTGGAATTTGATTAGTTTCATTTGACAAAATTTGGATTAGCCAATTTATACTATTTAAAATATTAATCTGCAAATCAGTGTTTTCATCATTCCTTACACTCGTTTTAAATTCTATATAATTCTGAATCTCTGAATTATTAATATGCCTTGAAATTTGCGACTCAATATCTTCATCAATTTTAATATCAGACTTTGACCATATTAAGCAAATAGGTCGCTCGTTTAAACCATCCTTAAGCCTATCTGCGACTTGCTTTATTTGTTGCCTTGCTTTACCTAATTGTGAGCCTGAAAGCATTTCACAATCTGCAAATAAAAGAAAAGCATCTGCATTTTCATGGATCCATTGAGCTCCTGCCGAATTAACATCATTTTTATTAACCACCCAATTCCTATACCATTCTCCCGGGGCATCTGTAAACACTAATTCTTTCTTTTCACCTCTTTCATTTCGTAAAGAAATATGTAATAGACCCGGTATTCTGCCAGCATTACTACTCGTATGAGGAGGGAATTGTACATCATTATGAGTATTCCAACTTAAATACCATGCTATATCTTCCCAGCCAATCAATGTTAATGATCCAGCAAATTTGTAATGTCCAATACTATAACCATGCCTTAAAAGACAATATAAAGTTGCCAAAAATGTAGATTTTCCTGCGCTCGCTACACCAGCAACACCAATGAGAATTATTTGTGAAGTAGACGATATAAAATCTAGGTCTTGCAAGCCAAGCGTGTTTCCTGTCCAAGGTATACGCACATAAAAGTCATCTTCATAATTATCAAATTTCGCAACAGTTTCCTCTTTACTTTTGTAATATTGGCATTCTGTTAATACAAAACATCCTTCACTATTACATCCTGTTTCTTCAGGATGACAATTTTCCTGTGAGCAGTTTCCAGCCATGATGCTAATTTTTTATTGTTAAATAATCAGCCATCAAATCATGTAAAATCATTACCGAAATATCCAATAAAGAAACTTGATTATTATCTTCCATACCAGTTAATTGATATAAAGACGATGCCTCAACCTTGTTATTAATAAGTAAAATAATAAAATCTGTAATCGACATTCTTTTCTCCTCAAATTCGATGTCTTCAAGATGATTTTTAAGTACTTCTTTGTTCTCTGGTTTTGAAATTTCTGTTAAATGGTCCGAAATTTTCATTTTTTTATTCGCTTTGCTATTCAAAAGCAATAATGTATCACGAAGCAGATAATCAACACTGACAGGAACTATTGAAGGTAATTGATTGTATAAATCATTTGCAATAATAATAGCCTGTTGAATTTCATTTACTGAACGATAGCTATTTTTCAAAGATGGGGAATATAAGGTTTCTTTCCACCATAATAATTTACTTCTTCTTTCAACTGACTGAATTGAAGAAAAAGATTTATTTAATGCTTGATTGAGTGAATTTTTAAATTCATTAAAAAAGTTATTAATAGGATCAGATATTGAGGAAGGCGAGATAGAATCTTCTAGCTTCTTCAAACTTCCTTCGATAGCATTTGCTATACTTTCGCTTCCTTTATCAGCAAAATGGGTTCCCCATGTTGAGGCTCCACCATGATTTGACCCATGTCCTGTCGAGGGATTGTTTTTAATAGCTATTAATAGGCCGTTTTCTAACTCTTCTCTATCAACCTCAATATCACCAACAGTAAGTCCTTTTATTTCCAATTTTGGAGTAGCAATTTTAGGTATTTCTTTGCTTAGTGCCCACTCCTCTACAGCATTTTTTTCTGCTATATCACCTAATTCATTAATCATTAGTTCTATAACAGGTTTTTCTTTCTTAAATTTAAGAAATGGATACAAATTTATAGCCGTCAGATAAATAATTCGAGCAATTTTAACATTCTCTAAACCAATATTATATAAAGCATTTATAATCACTGAACGGATAATTTGAACAGGAGTTTCTGTAAATTTTGCCCTTAAAGCTTTCCAATGTTCAGAAATAATATCTTCAACTTCAATAATTACGGGTTCGCTAGAATTAATATTAGGATCTAAAGCAACAAGAGTATAAGAAGGAAGAAAATCTAGATTTTCTTTTAACAATGCCTCTAAATCTATAATCGATTTTTCTATATTATCCAATCTCTCATCACTATCTCCAATATTTAAAAGTCCTGCCTTTAGCAGAGGAAGTAAAAGTTTATTCTCCATAATTTTTTATAATAATACTTGTTAAATCTAATGTATTAGATCTTAATATGACTTTGATCTTTAAAACTTACGGTAAAGCTATAGAGACCTGAATTTCACCTTGGTTCTTTTGGTAGTATTTCAAATCTTAAAGTACTCAACAGTTTCTTGTTTAGAAAACTTTCTTGCAATATCATTCGTTCCCCTCCCTTAGAAACCTTCACCTTGATTTATCCCCGAAATTTGAAAAAACATAATTACTATCAAATTAATAACATTAAATTTCTAAAGTTTACCATTTTTAATGTTTTTATTATAATCTCAAATCTTATACCTGAAGCCTAAACAACTAACAGATTAGACAAATAATCTTAAAAAACATTACAAACTTTAGTTTCAAACCAATCATTTGTTAAAAACATGACACCACAAATAGACATTTCATAATTTTATGCCAATTTGTCTGTTTGGATAAAAGGCGTGTAAAAAAATGTTTTTATTTACTTTTTTATAATAATTACTTATTAAAAGATATGAGCAGTAATTTAATATTGTATTCTGTTTTTAAATTATGTGCGAACTCAAGAATAGGGTTATCAAACGACCTTAAATTTGTACTTTGTAAATTAAATTTTTTGAAAAAATCTTCAATAAAATTAATGTATGTTTCCCTGTTAAAACTAAAATCAGAACTATAATAAATTAATTTGAATATTGATTCAATTTGGGAAGAAAGTCGAAAATCCCCGTACAATTTTTCCCCACTGTGCCAAGCTATATTTGTTCCAGCTTTTGAAAAGGAATAATAATGTTCAGAAGTAGAAACTGTTTCATGTGGGGGAATTGAAACGTGTCCTCTCAAAAAAGGAATCATTCCAAATCGATGCCTAAAAGAATCAGTATTGATAATTTCCT
The DNA here is from genome assembly GCF_002421245.1 of Sphingobacterium sp. UBA5639. Lineage (NCBI taxonomy): Bacteria > Pseudomonadati > Bacteroidota > Sphingobacteriia > Sphingobacteriales > Sphingobacteriaceae > Sphingobacterium > Sphingobacterium sp. UBA5639. The sequence continues at coordinate 21,203 of NZ_DIJR01000024.1, read as the reverse complement.
CTCTATATAAAAACGGATGAACTCCAAAGATTTTTTCAAGCATTGAAGCCTCTAATGATTTGTCGTATTCTTCTATTTTTAAAGTTAAAGGCGCCACGTAAAAACCAAATTGCCTTGGAGGCTGATTTAATGATTTAAGAATATTATGTTGAAAATCAAAGGCATTTTTTGCTTTATCCCTTAGTCTGAAATAAAGGATGGGATCATTATTAATGTTATTTGTTCTTCTAAAACTCCTTATTTTTTGGAGAGGCCTACTTGGACTTTTAAGATTGAAACCTGAATTCAATGGTTTTAATCCTTCAGAGACCTTAAATTGAAGATATAATGGAATAAATCTGTTAAATAACTTATCTGCTCCAGTTGCTTGTTCATCTACTGAGATTAATTTAAATCTTTTTGACCAAAAGGGGGTTATATATCCTAAATATGATGACACGTCTGCTTCAATCTGATCCTCAGATAACTCACTGTCAACTCTATAATTAATGTTCATGGTTAGTAATTTTGGCTGAATTTTAATATTCGATCCAAAATTTACTTAAATTTTTTAACATTAGAAAATTATTGAATGTAATAATATTATTTAATTTATAATACAGGAATAATGCTATAAAACATTTATAAGACTTCTAAATCCCGGATGATAAGATGGTGTATATTTTATATATCCAAAATCCTGCAACTCTTTAAAATATTTATGAAATGTGGGTAAGGTATTAATATGGGAATGATACATTAGCTTTGATCTACTCACTCTTATTTCTTGTTCCTCAGCTAATTGGACAATAGCCAAAAATAGAGCAAGATGCCAGACATTTATTCTGGCATCTTCAATCAAAATTTTCAGATATTTCATCCAAATTGGCTTCATTATTTTTCTTTATTGAAAAGCAGCATTAAATCGCTTTTATTGTAATAATACGATCCCATAATCTTAGTATACCGTATCTTTCCAGTAATCCTCAAATTCTGTAAAGTAGCAGGCGAAATGTTCATTATTTTACGGATAGCTTTACTCCTCAGCCAATCAATGGATTCCTTCTCTTCAGGAATTGGCACTGGAATTCTAGCAGCAATAATTCGTTCTATATCGTCGATGAGATTTAATCTTAATTGTCTTAAGTCCTCTCTAGTGATTTCCATTGTATTGTGATTTTGTGATGTTAAAAATGTTATTATTTTTAATTTGAAATGTTGGTTGACGCTTTATCGAAGCATATGGCGCTTTGAGTTTAGACGATCATTTCTTCTTGAATTTCTTCTCAAATTCAAAAGCAGTTTTCCCATCCGGATTAAGAACTATAAAAGCATCAAATCTTTTATCAGCTTTACTTTTAAAACCCTTGATCAAACTCGTCTTTCCATTAATAACTAGCATTTCAATATCCTTCAAAGACAGCTGTTTACCGCACACATATCTAAATTGTATCCAGTTACAGTTTTCACTTAGGCACTTCACCATTTTATCTTTAATTTCTAAATAATGGCTTTGGCATTTGGGACAGGTAATCTTCGGGACTGATTCAATGTCTATTGTTAGTTCCAATAGTTCCATAGTAATAGTGCTTGTAAAATCCTTTATACTATTTAAAAAGGATTCCAAGTCGGCCTCATTGTTTTCAACTTTTTGAAGAGCCATCTCCCATTCTGCTGTCATTTGGACATCTGAAATTTTCATATCCTTGACTAAATTGTAGACTTTAAAACCTTTATCTGTAGGTATTAATGCCTTCTTATCCATTTTGATATAATTTCGAGAGAAGAGCGTTTCAATGATTGAGGCCCTAGTAGCCGGCGTACCTATTCCGATTCCCTGTAAAGCTTTCTTTTCCTCTAAGTTTTTAATTTGTTTGCCAGCATTTTCCATTGCAGATAGTAATCCAGCTTCAGTAAATAAATTAGGTGCTTGTGTTGTTTTCTCTAAAATTTCTGATTTTATGATCTTAAATTCATCCCCTTTTTGAAGCACGGGTAATTCTTGAGCCTCCTCATTTTCATCATAAACCAATCCCTTTATTTCTCGCCAGCCAGGTTCTATAACAACGGTTCCTTTTAATGAAAATTCATAATGTAAGGCATGTAAATTAATTTCTGTGATTTCCTTGATACAAGAAGAGGAAAGTGATTCAAGCAACCTTACTGCGATCATTTCATATATAGCATTTTCCTTAGCTGACAATGCGGTGGGAATGCGATCAGTTGGCAATAAGCCATGATGATCGCTAACTTTTAAATCATTAATTATTCGCTTATTAAATCGTCCCCATTTCAATTTCGAGGTCATCGGTTTGAACTGGTCAACACTATCTAGTGTCCTGACAATTACCGTTACTTCTGACCAAAGATCCTCGGGGATATATTTACTGCCCGTTCTTGGATAAGTAATGAATTTTTTCTCATAGAGACTTTGCGCGATATTTTGGGTTTCATCAGCTGAAAATCCCAATTTTTTATTTGCTTCTTTTTGCAATCCTGTTAAGTCAAACAATAATGGAGCTTGTTCATTTTTCCGTTTTGTTTCAACGGATTCTATCGATACTTTTCCCGATTTTTCAATATTTCTTAGGACACCTTCCGCTATTTTTTTATCATCCCATTTCTGGATGGATAAACTTTTAAAAGATATGAACTCTTTTTTATGCTCTAATTCTATTTGCCAATATTTACTTACTTTGAAATTGATATGATCTTCATATCGTTTACAGATTAGAGCCAGTGTAGGAGTCTGTACTCTTCCAAGGGAATAAACTTCATTCCCACCGGCTATTGTAAGCGCTTGTGAAGCATTAATTCCTACTAGCCAGTCAGCTCTACTTCTGCCTTTAGCAGCATTGTACAGACCGTCAAATTGTGCTCCATCTTTTAAATTTTCGAAACCATTTCGGATAGCCTTATCTGTCAACGAACTAATCCATAAACGTTCAAATGGCTTGTTGCAATTCAGATATTGATAGATGTAGCGAAAGATAAGTTCTCCTTCCCTTCCCGCATCTGTAGCAACGATGATCTTTTCACTTTTATCAAAGAGGTCAGAAATAGTTTTAATCTGTTTTAAAGCTGAACCATCAACTTTATAGCCTTTTTCAACTTTTACTTTTCTTATCGTCAACAAAAAAGGATCCGGTATTATGGGAAGATTTTCTCTTTTATATCCGGAAATTCCATATTCCTCTGGCATTCTGAGCCCTACAAGATGCCCTAATGCCCAGGTAACAAAATAGCCGTTTCCTGAATAAAAGCCATTGTCTTTCGTCTTGGCATTCAGTATAACGGCTATCTCTTTTGCTACACTCGGCTTTTCTGCAAGTACTGTTATCATAGCTTCGTGTATTTAATGATTAAATGCTTCTCGATCTTTTCTTCACCTGATTATTACCATCGGGATTTTTCTGACCTGATTTCAATGGTTCTTTGATTTTTTTTGTGGATTCATTGGTCTTTCCTTCGGAATTCACAGCAACTTGGGTTTTATGATTCTCTGTTGGTTTTGCATTTTTAAGAATGCTTTCAGGATTTCTAAAAGAAAAGTCTACTTTACCATTTTCTTTATTGAAAGTGATATAGCCCTGGTAAGGTTGATCCTTCTTATCAATTAAACCGTCAATGTAAACTGTATGCCCTTCTTTAAAATCCTTGAACTGTTCATCTGTCAATTCTTTACCACGAAATACTTTAGGAACCTCAATTGGGACCTCATCATTTTTCTGTTCGTTCTTGTTACCAACATTTCTATCGAACAAAAACTCAACGTACTTCTTATCGGCGTTAAATTGAACTGTGGAACTAAAAGGTTCTCCTTTGGAGGATACCATATTTTCAAGAAAAAGAGGTTTTCCTTCGAGTAGGATTTGTTTTTGATGATCGTTCAGCTTCACTCCTTTGATTTCATCGGGAACTTTCATCCATTCTGCACGAAGGGCAACAAGTTCATTTGTCAATCGATCAACACTGATAATGGAAGGTATAATATCTCCGGTTTTTGGGTTCTTCAGATCCACTATCCTTCCCATATTACCCGAAGACAAGAGATTGTCTTTATCCTCCTTAGTAAATTCATGTCCCCAAAAAGGATAATTTAAACTCGGCTCCTTTCGCATTCCATGAATAGCAAAAATCACTTTACCGTCCTGTCCATTTTGTAAAGATAAACGGGCGTCTGTTCTTAAAATGGTAGTTCCAAGATTTAGGCTTATTGGGACCAATACATTGGTTTTGTAACCTTTCAATAAAGTATCCATTAAATCCATCTTTTCTAGGCGTTCACGATTATAGCCTAAATGTGAAAGGGTTTCCCAATCTATTTGATCAGGCTGATAACGATAACCGTTGTTTTCTGTTGTACTCGATTCTGTTTTCATATTTTCTTGTTTTAGTTGTTGTTCTTTTTCTTCTTTTGGCTCAATCTTTACAGCATGTTGCTCTATTAATTTTTCACCATCTTTGGTTGGTGTGTTGATTTGCTGCTGAATTTTATCTGCAATTTCTTCCGCCGACTTTGCGGGAACTTTGAAGAAATTAAAGCGAGATGGATTCTTTAGCTGTCTAAAGAAGTTCGAAAAGAAATTGGAGAAAACATCTCCATGCTTATCCACTCGCATAAATTGGCCTTCATTTTTCTGGTTAGGGTCAACTGTTTGCAGTTCGCCATCTTTTGAAATTCCTTTTACTGCCTGAATCCGCTTTAATTCTTTATCAAGAACAAGAAGAATTTCAGAGATCTGTTCATTAACAGGCTGTGTAGTTGTGTTCTGTTCACTCATATCAAAGTATTTTAATTTGAGTTTGAAAGTAAAAACGGGACAATCAATTTTGTTGAAAATGAAAACCAGAGGAATTACTTGTCTTTTAATGGCGTCTTGGTTCGCTTGATCGGTGCATTAAAACATTCCCGAATGAACTCATGGACATCGGATAGCTTATAATAGAGTTTACCGCTAATTGTATAATAAGGAAGTTTTTTTTCAGATCGATACCGTTGAAGGGAACGGTTGCTAATTTTCAAGATCTCCAATACGTCTTGATTATCTAAAAGTTCTTCGCCGTCAATTGATGTTTTGTCCTTTTTGGCTTCTTTAATTGATTCGCTTAAAATATCGAAACGATTCATAATACGTTCCATCCAAGCTATAAATTCCATTCTTTCTATATTCATGACTTTGATTTTTGTACTGATCCAAAGTTCATGGATGAAATCTGCCTGATCTGCCAAGTTTAGGTAAGCAGTGCCAAGCAAAACCAAAAAAAATTATATTCAATATTTCCTTTTCTAAATCAATAAAAACAGAAAACCCGCACAATTATCATTGTACGGGTTATGGGCAAATATGGATAAATCTTGGCATGGACTAATCCAAACCTTTGTTCATATACTGTTCAAGGTTTTCTTTTAAATAATCCAAAAATGAAGTTTTACTTCCAGCTCGGACTTTCATCCGGTGAAATGCGTGGTGCATATCTCCTAGTTCAATATTGAGTATGGATTCAAGCGCCGTACAGATTTTACCTACACCTAATCTTCCATTGGAAAGTGATCTAGCTGCATGGAGAGCGTAGATTAATTCAATTAAGGCATTCTTTGAGTCGGTCCAGAAAAGGTCGGCATAATTTTGAATTCCGGCTGATGATGACTTTTGCAGGATATCCGGGTTAAGCCTTAATTGAAGGTATTCATGCAATAGATCATTTGCGATAATATGAGCTGCTTTATGGTCATAATAGGTCGAAAAGTCCAGATCAATTTCAAATACAAAGCTTTTTATTTCACCTGTAAAATTAACATTTCCAAGGGTATAAAATTTCTCGTCAAGGTCCGTACGTCCAGATCGGTAATACTTATAAAAGTCTGATTTACATAAATCGTCTTTGTATTCCTTTTTTAGTCTATTCATCGCGCAATTAAAGTAGGAAAGATAAATTTCGCCACTTTTTACCGGGCAGCTTGTTTCGATTCCGTAAATCGCATTATAATAAATCAGTTTTCCGAGAATATGGGGTTTAACATTCTTGAAAAAGTGAATTTCTTCTTTGCTATCTGCAAAGCTTTCTTCTAAAACAGCATTTTTCAGTTCGGAAAGGCGTTCCCTTAAAAAGGCAATCATGCTCGTTGATTCATCTATTACCTTATCAATATCAAATGTTAGCTTACTTTCCTGGATTTGGATATATTTTAGTGTGCTGTCACAAACAGATTTTCTCATAGTAAAAATTATAAATTAATAATGTTCTTAACTATCAGGTCCAGTGATTTCAATAATATCAAAATATAGGGATTTTTCTCTTTATGAGGAATTAAGTTTTAATTGGTGCGTTTTCATGTCTCTAATTAATATTGCATTAAAAAAATCGATTGAGAAAACGATAGATCTAATACTAAGTTTAAATTGTTTATATGACAATTATATCAAATTAGGAAACCGATAAAAATCCACAATCATTATTTGGCGTATTTGACTAAATATTTGCGCGTATTTTCTAAATATTTTTCTGAAAACTTCCAAAAAAAACATTTTAACAATTGATATACAGATGTTTACAATACTATTATATCGTCTTTAATAACAAACATTAATCTCTAAAAAATCGAAATAATATACTAATTAAGCAAATGCTGTAGGTTTGGATCATCTTTAATACGCTCAATTTCGTTTTCTATAATTTGAGCAATATCAGATTTTATTCGCTTGTAATTTGCATCAATTTCCTCCTTCATATTATCTTTTCCTTCTTTATCAGTAAAAGATACGATCTGTGGAATTCTTTTGTAGAAATTTGCTTCAGCAGCCACTTTCTCATTATTCACAACAATTTCTGCATGAAAAATCTTTTGATGAATTCGCTCATCAAAGTTATCTGAAACTGCTCCGACAAATACTCCTTGGGTCAACGTGGAAATCTTAGATGCCGGGATTAGGCTATCCAGTTGGGTTGAAATTGATGTAGATTTATCATTTCTATTGATCGTCATACTCTGTCTTTTCTGAAGCACTTTCCCAAAGCGTTCTGACAGACTTTTCGCTGTTTCCCCTACCACTTGACCACTGAAAATATTTCCGACCGTATTTTGAATTACCTTACTTTCCTTATCTCCATAATCCCTTGTCAGCTGAGAAAAATCTTGAAAGCCCAGACATACTGCCACCTTATTACTGCGGGCAGTAGCAATGAGATTATCCAATCCTCTAAAATAAATGGTGGGTAACTCATCAATAATAACCGAACTTTTTAATTGTCCCTTTTTATTGATAAGCTTTACTATTCTGGAATTATACAATCCTAAAGCAGCTGAATAAATATTTTGACGATCGGGATTATTACCAACACAAAGAATTTTTGGTTCCTCAGGGTTATTGATGTCCAACGTAAAATCATCACCTGTCATCACCCAATACAATTGAGGTGAGATCATTCGTGATAACGGAATCTTTGCTGAAGCGATCTGTCCTTGCAATTGTTCCTGAGCTCCACCCTGCCATGCATCCATAAAGGGTGAAAGGTAATTTTCAAGTTCAGGATAAGAAGTCAAAATCGTAAATACATCGGAGTATTTTTTATTAAGTAGTTCTATGGCATGCGGAAATGTACAGTACTTTCCATTATCATATATTTTCAGGAACCAAATAATAGCAGCTAAAAGTATAATAGGACTTTCCACAAAGAAATCTCCTTGTTTTTGTATCCACGATCTATTCAGGTTTAGCATTATTGTATAAGCCGCTTCATAGGCGTCAGAGATGTCCGTCATAAAGTCCGGATTTAGCGGATTACAACGATGACTTTTTCGTGGATCATCAAAATTAATAACAAAGAATTGGGGCTTTACTTTATACTTATCTGTATGCTTTAATAGATGATTGTATGCAATGGTTGAAAGATCATCAAATTTGAAATCATAAATGTACATGGAGAAACCTTTCTCAATGTGCTGCTTAATGTAGTTATTGACAATGGCATAAGATTTACCGGAGCCTGGTGTACCTAATACAATCGTAGCACGAAACGGGTTTACAACATTTATCCAGCCTTCATGCCATTTACCCTGATAGTAGAACTTAGTAGGAAGATTAACGGAGTATTCATTCTGCATCAACTTAGTTTCCTGTTGAAAGCTCTCATTTTCGTTATTAAAAACATCATCCATCAGATTACTTCTGAGCAATCTAGTCATCCAAGCACCTGAAACCATCAGGAATATAAATCCCAGAGAAGTGCTTAAAATATAAAGAAAGCCCCCTATTTCATAGGTAAGATTAGGAAAAATGGAGCTTAAGAAATACAGAATCAAACCTGTAATTAGAGTAAAGTTTATTTTGGACCAGTTTATCTTTTCGTTCTTTACGCCCTTTGTTCCTATACAGCTTAAGGCAAGTAAGATGAGAGCAAATACCTTCGTATAGATTGGAGAAGAAAACAGTCCCGTGGTCTTTTGGAAGTTAGATAGAATTTCATTTATAACTTCCATAATCCAGCCTCTTTCCAAAAAGAAAGAATAACAGAACCAATAAAAATTCATCAGCACTTGTAAAATACTAACTGCGCGCATAAAAGCCATTATTTTGGCTAAGCCTCTTAAATCATCCTCTCCCTGCATAAGATATGTTTTAGGAAAAGTATAATCCAGATTGGTTAGTATTAGAAAAAGACCTAGAGAGGCATAATTTTGCTTGTATTGACATTCTATCCAGTTAGTTAAAATGTCTTTTTCACAGGAGAGATAAATTATTTATATTTCCAATCAGAATTTTTCACAATTACTAATAATGGAAACTCATATCTATATCTCTGTTAACAGGAAGACCGACATCGAAATCATTAAATCGATATTGATTAACAACAAGATCGAATTTCCAATTTACATGATGGAATATGAAAAACATTTTGGAATAAAATTTACGAGCGACTACGAGGAGTGGGAACTCAACAATCATATTTGTAATGCCTTTACCGATTATGAATTAACAACTGACCCTGACCGAGGAAGAAAGGAAATACGTTTGGAAATTTCCAGATTTCAAAATGAACTTGTTTCAGAGTGGGGTGATCGCATCGAAAATCCACTTAACGAGACTAAGTACCTAATGAAAAAATCTGAAAAAGTTGAAGTTAAGTTTAATCCGGTAGTAAAGGTATTATTCGGCTCTGATGAAAAAACATATCATGTTAACATCATCCCAGGTATTAATAATGGAACACAAGAAAAGGGTTTTCTTTTACTCAACGAGTTTAAAGAAGAAGCTGATCCTGAAGAAACAGACTTCTTCCCCGAGAGATTACACAAAACCAAGATAGATGCCTTTCAATATGGCATTGATAAAATGGAGGGAATTGTAGATAATGACTTTGAGGAATACAAGGCTTTGAAAAAAGCAGAAAAACGGCAAAGTGAAAAAATTCCAAGAAAAATAATCCGTGATTTCATAAAAAACTGTAATGACAAAGAATTCGATTCCATTTTAAAAAATTTATCGGAGGATCTCTTTTTTGAGATTAAGGTCAACTGGCGGCAAAAACTTACCACACAAGGCATTGAAAATTTCAGCAACTACATTGAAAGTTCCTATCAGGAACTATGTGGAAGAGCTTTCAAAATCAAATCCAATTGGACATTTAACGATCCCCAAATACATATTTATTTAGAAACTTTTACTCCTACTGCTGAAAGTGAAGAAACTCCGAAAAATAGATATAGATTACAGCTTAGTTTCAGATTAGAAAATGGAAAAATTAATCAGATCATTTTAGAAAGATAATTTAAGCTTTAAAGGCAAAAAAAAAGATTAAATTATCTTTCTTCTCTTTTTCATTTTGTTTGCAAACTGTAATTCTTCAAAATCTTCTCCTTGCGCTTCTGGAAGTAAGCCACCAAATGTATCTATGATAGTATCTTCATAATTATCTGTTTCTGGAGCAGTAAGTAAAAAGTCAAAAAGATGATGAATATTTTCAGCATACAACTTACTGCTTTCACTGTTACCGGGTTTAGAAATTGGACTCTCAAAACTTTTGTTGATATAGGGCTTATAGTCATTTTTCCAAAGGTTATTAAATATATTGGCTGAATATTCCTTTCCTAATCGGGAACCATTCCAAACAGTCCTGGAATTATGGTCAATGAAAGTAATCCCATAAATCCGTTCGGAACTATTCCTTCGAAGTACCATATTAATTCCTTGCTCTACTAAATTTCGCCGAAAATCCTCTTCATTAATAGTGGTTTTTATGGCATTAGCTACAGCGGCTTTCAGGGTTAATTCTACGGGCGAATCTGTAAGTAATGCTTTACAATTACCAAAATACAGTTCCAAAGAATTAAGACTGGCACTTTTGCCAAATAATGAAGCTTTAAATGGACTTCCAGCTTTTTCTCCTTTATCATTTAACGGGAAATATAATAGTCCTTTCTGCATCTTACCATTAAGCTCTCCTTCCACTTTTTCTGTTGTAATATTAAATAACGATAAAAGCGCATTGTATTCACCTAAAGTCTGAAATTTGTAATATTTAGGTAAATGGCGAATTACAGATACTATTTGACTTTTAACCTTCCCAACCTTATAATCCACAGGCTTAAAAATTCTGTCATTATGTTGATACTCTTTTTCAGTAGCAGGAATTAGCCCATATTTACTTTCAAGATCCCTACAAACCTGCATAGATCTTCTTTTCTCAAATTTGTCAGAAATCTTTCGCCCGTTTTCGTCCACACAGACAGACACAATATGGATATGAGTCCGGTCAATGTCGGTATGTTTAAAAACAATAAATGGCTGATCTCCATAGCCCATTTCCTTCATATATTTCAATGCCATTTCCTTAAATTTTTCATCACTCACAGCATCTTTAGGATCGGGGTTCAGTGAGATATGAAGTGTATGCTTTTCTGTATTTCGGTTAGCTATTAAATAGGGTTCAAAGGATTTAGAAAGTTCCCCAGCAGAATAGCTTCCACTCCTATTTTCAATAATTTTATTAAACATTAAAATCTGTCCATCCTCTTTTTCAACCTTAAGATTATTATAGGCTAATGCACCATATAAATTGCTACTACGACCAATTTTTGCAATCATAAGCAGTTATTTATTAAGATTATTTGTTTCAAATTCTTCAGTCAACTGAATAATTTTCCTGCATAATTGCGCCAGTTCTGCTGTCTGCTTTTCTAATTTGAATAAAAATGAAGCAGCTTTTTTTTCGGAAAATTGCGTATGTAAGAGTTTAACTAGCTGGTTATAGTTGACCCCAACAGATCTAAACTGGCTATGAAAAGAGGTCAGACGCATATAAAAATCCATTGTTCCTTTATCAATTCTGATTGTTTTAACAGTCTTTTCAAAGATGCAGGATGTAATAAAATGGGCTTTTACATAAAACCCTGATCTATCAAATAATGCTAGAAATCTTGCATGTTCCTCCTCAGTAAAGGAGATTGTATACCGAAATTTTGCAGGATCAAGCTTAGGCTTTCGCCCTGGCTTTCTGTGCTGTTTTTTATTATTACCATCCATAACAAATCCATTTAAATTCAAAAAAACGGCGACTTCGGAGACGGTTTCTGCTCCCGGCCGGGGCAAGTGGTTTTGAGCATCCGAAAATCATTTAGAGATGCTCAAAACACAACTTGCCGTGTTCTGGTGAACACCATAATCTGCTCTATAGGCAGATTGACGTTAAAGAGGAGAACAGCTTTATGCCGTTAATCTTTTTCGCCATATCCACGAAAACCATATCTCCAAATCTTATAAAATATTCCATAGCATAAAGTAAAACCCAATTTCTCAATCTAGATATAGATCTCACCAAGACAAAGACTACCTAAAACGGCTAAGAACTACCACTTAATAAACTTGAAATATATCTATGCATTCCTTTGTGCATACAGGATAGGATAATTGCGTAGGTAGATATTTACGTAACAACGTAGAAACGTAGAAACGTAGATAAAAATACGGGAATGTTCATAGTGAGCTAGATGCACAGATAGAGAATATATTACTTAAGTACATCTTCATCTAAATACGCAGTAGTGTATGTAGATCCTTAAAGAAGACAACAAGTATTTACTCACATAAAGATTGATCCAGGTAATCATAACAATATTGAAATGCAGAAACATATACAACAATACATAAATAAAAAATTAACAACATGAGTACACATCACAACACAAAATTTATCGCCTTCTCTTCGCAAAAAGGAGGCGTTGGAAAAAGCACATTTACGACTTTGATCGCTAGTTTGATGCATTACCGCTTAGGATTTAATGTAGTAGTATTTGATGCTGACTTCCCGCAGCATAGCCTGATGAAAATGAAAAATAGAGACCTTGATATGGTTATGGAAAATGAGTTATTAAAGAAGCTAGCATACCGGCAGTTTACCACAATAAATAAAAAAGCCTATCCTATTTTACAGTACAAAGCTGAAGAAGTTTTGGAAGCTGCCTATGAATTCTTAGAAAGTTCAACTATTCCAATTGATGCAATCTTTTTTGACCTGCCTGGAACAGTAAATTCTTCAGGGATCCTTCAGGCTCTGGCTGGCATGAACCACATCTTCACGCCGATGACAGCAGATCGCGTAGTCATGGAAAGTACACTCATTTTCAGTCAGCTTCTGCAAGATGTCATCATGAAAAAAGGGAAAACCTCCATTGAATCAGTCAACCTATTCTGGAATCAGGTGGATGGTCGAGAAAACACACCGCTTTATGAAATTTATGAAGACCTTATTAAGCAGTTGGGTCTTTCATTAATGAAAAGCAAAATCAAGAACAGCACGCGCTTCCGTAAAGAATGTGAAATCAATAGCAAACAGGTTTTCAGATCAACCTTAATCCCACCTGATGAAAGGCTAATGAAAACCTGCCAATTAGATATGTTCATGCAGGAATTTTTAAAAATAATTCAATTGTAGATCGTATGGAAAAGAACAAAAGAAACAACAACCCTGAAATCAATGAAGAAATGATGATGAACCTGATGGTTGAAGGCGTAAAAAAAGAAGGTCTTAAACTTCCAGTACAACAAGCTACTGAAACAGAGATGGAGATCGAAAAACCGATTTTAAAGGAGCGGATTCGCACGAAAAAGCCCATTGAATCAGGCTATGAAAGCCTATTTTTCAAAAGGCCCGAAACCAATGCACGGGATGGAAAAACAGTGTATATCCGTCCTGAATTCCATGAAAAACTGTTTCGTATCGTCCAGGTGATTGGCGAAGATAAAATCACGATTTATGGTTACCTGGATAATTTACTAGAACACCACTTCAAGGAATTTGAGGAGCAGATCACTAAAAGTTATAACGAAAAATATAAACCCATTTTTTAACTATGGAAGCAATCATCATCATTTGCCTGCTCATTATCATAGCCTTACTGCTACATGATAAAATATACCCTAAAAAGCAGGCAGATCTAAAAGCAAATTTGACAAAAAACATCACTGATTTACCAGATATTATAGGCAAACCGAAGACTTCTAACAGACTTGCACTTCCAAATATTACCAGCAAATTCCAACATCAAGAAACTGAAAAAGAAGCTGATAATTTTGATATAGAAATCAGAGAGGAGGAAATCGATGCATCTATTCCGAAAGTAGAATCAGCGGAAAAATTGCCAGATCTGGAAGAAGAGGAAGAAGAGCTAAGACTATTTGGACTTACAGAAAGCGATAACGGTTTTGCTACGGGGGTTACCTTCGATGAGCTTGGAACTGTGGAGCAGATCCTCCGGTTAGAGAAATTGGAGGCTGCTCAAAAGGAAACAGCAGTGGCAATAGTTCAGAAAATACAGGGAACCGATTTATTCAGCTTACTGGAAAGTTCAATAGAAAATGTTTCCCAAAAGATTGCGGCCCTATTGGATAATAACATTCCAGGAGATTATTCACAGGATTCCTTTAGGAAAAATGATGTAGATGATTTCAACATTAGGGAGTTTATATAAACTCCCTTCTTATTTATATTAACTATAGTATTCATCAGGTAATAAAAATCCCCATTCACAAAAAGTATTACACATATCTGTAGGAATAGTAACCTTACTTTGGGGTTTGGGACCATGTTTCCATGTTCCATCTATATTTAATGCATATTCATTTTTACCAATTTTAAAATGTACATGAATTTGTTGATTATGAATAATTTCACCACTGGGACTTGTTTTAGGAGGATCTAAACGAATAATTCCGCTGTTAACTTGTTTTTTGTCAATTGCTCCTTTGATTTGGCCACTGTCTTTTTTCAAAATTGGAAAATAATGCTCTTTAAAATATTTATAATGCAATTTTTGTTTAGGGTAATCGAATGTTGATACAAATTTTGAATGAAAACTTTTATAGGTTGGTTCATCATAAACTAATGGATCATTGAAATGTTCCTGTTTAAATCCAATTAGAGATTTATTTTCGTCAAGAAACTCCGCATTAAATTCTTTCCATGTATTTGAGGAGTTAGGCGTATAATTACCAAGCATGTGCGACAAATTTGTTAACACCTGAAAATCTTCAACAGACATCCAATCAAAGTGGACTTTTAACTGTTCATATGAATGATAACCATTAACCCAAATAAATTGAAATATAATATTTATATTTTCCGGATTATACATTGCCTCAGGACAATAAACATGATCTCCTTTATCGCGAGCCTTTATTAATGCGCTATTATAATTCTGTAATTCTAAGCTTCTATTCTTGTCCTTATCTGACCAATTGAAAGATTCTACATAATTTAACAATCTACCCTTCATTTCTATAGGATTGTTTTAATTTAAACAATTCAGCCATATCTTGGCCTACCTGATCAAAAAAATCTTTTGGAAAACTCTCTAAATCACCATTTTCACTAATTAATATTTGCTTAGTTTCTTCGTCGTTATTTGTAATATTTTCAAAAAAATAAATTCCTACGTTTTCAGGTTTTAATGGATTATTATATAATGACGATTTTCTTATTCCATTTACAATATGCTCACTATGGGTTTCGACAATTAATCTAACACCTGAGGCAGCAACCATACCTAGAAAAAATCCCATATTTGACTGACCTTTCGGGTGAAGATGCGCTTCTGGGTTTTCTACAATAAAAACACTCCCTTCTTCAGCTATTAGACCATTAACTATTATTGGAAGAGAGTAGCTAATCCCAAACCCTATATTAGGAGCAAGAACATTTATTTTCGAAGCGCTGCTTCTCATTGTTATTTGATACCTATTGAAATCCTGTTGAATTATCACAACACCATTTGTACCTGGACAAATAAAACTTAACCATTCATCTAATTGCTGCTGTAAATTTTGGCTTTTAATATTGGGATGCAATCTTGGACCAAAAATTTTATGTGAAACTCCATATTTAGAAATTAACTCTGCCGTATTTTCTCCTCTATAATAGCAATGAGGAAATTCCGTATAAATTGAATCAACACCTAATCTTGGTCCTAATCTTTCAGTATGTAAATAATAAAATTTTTGATTACGCAAGAAAGAGTCGTTATCTTCTTTTAATTCAGATTTCAAACTTACATTACATCTATCATTTGGCTCATTCTCTTTGGGAAAGTCAATGCAAAAAACTTCGTGCCCTAATTCTATTTGAATCTTATTATTTGCATTTTCACTCTCGTTAAAAATATCGTAAATAGAACCTAAATTTAATAGATAAGGGCCATTTAAAGGTATTGAGCTATTTTTCCAAATTTTGTTTACATAATCATTACTGTTAGAATCATTACAATTTTTTTCTATTGCTGCCCTTATTAATAACAATGCTTGGATAAAACTACTTTTCCCAGTTCCATTACTCCCGGTAAGAATTGTAATATCTTTTAGTTTAAAAGATCTATCAGCGAAGCATTTAAATCCTGATATTTTATAATCAATAGTCTGCATTTCCTAAATATTTATTTAAAAAATATTCAAATGCATCAAAACAAATTGACAAATTCCACCTACCATTTGTTCCATAAGTTATTGCTTTGAAAATATTATCATCGTGGGAGATAAATTCAGCTAACGGATATACTAAGTAATTCCTTTCAAACATTCTATTAATTCTGGAATTATCATATCTACTTAATAAAAAAGTAAAACTCAACATTAATAGTTTATTTATTGGAGGTCTTCTACTGTCTAAAGTTTCTAACGTTATTTTTCTAAAGCAATGGTTTCCAAATAAAAAAAATGCATTACTTAACCCTCTATCATAAATTGGAATATATTTTTTCAATTCATATATACTACTGAAATTCAATTCATCAATAAAATCATCTAAAGTACTTTCCATATCCCCGTTATAGTTTCCAACAATATTACCAAAATATTCATACTGCCTGCTAAAATATAAGAACCTTAAGGCTGCTTCCCTGGCATCCATTCTAGTATCTTTTACACTATTGTCCGTAGATTGTTTAAAGCTTTGAAGGCTAATCATTTCTTTCAGAACTACCTGAACATCAGGACGAGATAAACAATTTCTTATTTCTTGATTATTCAAAGGCTTTCCACCGGTATTTAGCCTTCTAAACAAATCAAATTTTAGTTTACTTGGTGATCTATAATCGATTACAAAGCACATTACCTGAGTTTGGGTAAATCTTCTCAACCTCAACGGAGATAAAAACCCTTCTAGACCATTAAAATATAAACCATTACATTCAACCAAATATTCAAGATTTGTTAGCTTCAAATCTCCTTTCAAGAAAGCTCGAATTGTTGAAAGTCTTTGCAAACCATCAACAACGGTTAACCTACCATCTTCATATTGACTTAAATAAATTGATGGTAATGGCAAACCTAATAAAATCGATTCTATAAGTCTACTCTGTCTAGTTCTATCCCAAATAAAATTTCTCTGAAAATCAGGGGAAAGTTCGATATCTTCAGAATCAATAAGATCCATAATTTGTCTCAACGAAAACGGTTTGTTCTCTACGAAAATATCATCAGGCCCATATCCAGGCTGTGCTATATCTTCAAAGTCCAAAGAATTTTCAAATCCTTGAGCTTTGCTTTCCAACCAGTCAGAAGACAATCCCGTTAATCTTTCATCTACAATTTCTTGAGGTTCTTCAAAAGGATTATTATTGATCAACCTCAATAATCCACCAATATTGTTTAAGGGAAATTTATATTCTTGATCTCCATATATTGAATATAAATAGACTAAAGAACTTTCTTCTTCTATTATTGTAAACGGTATTTCATATTCGGTCCCTAAAATTGTAAATCTTGCCTCTAATTGTCCCATAACTCTATGTCTGAAAATTTTACCCACAGACTTTATAAAAAATAATGTTAATAAATACCTAATACCTTATGAAATATATAAAAAAGGTTAAATATTCTTTATCCTCAATCTAGTCTATGTTATTGCAAATGTAATTTAAATGTTGTAATCAATTAAAGAATTTTGATGAAATAAATCGATAAATAAATTTATTTGTTACCGCAAATTTAAACAGTATACTAATTATTTTGCATTAAAAATATTGTGAAGACAACTTTTACCAAACGCTTCCTATTAAAACAGTATATTATTAACAGTGTAGTTTTCAATCATCTTTACGTAAACAACTATGTATTACAATAAAAGAAAATTATTTATGAAAATTTTAAAAGATGATCCCAACTACAAGTTTGAAGAATATAGTGGACACTTAATAGCAAGCCATGTCAATAATGTTCTGGATAAAAGCCTCGATAACCTTATTATTATCTTCGAGCTTCATGATTTTCCCAACCATGGATATATCGTCGGACTAGATGATAGTAAATCATCAGGTAGACGGGTGTCTTATCCCCATAATCTCCAGGATGCAAAAGACTACATTGACTGGAAAGTTGAAGTCAGTAAAAAACAAATTATTATCCAACCTTCAAATCACAAAAAGGCAAAGCGTAATATTCTGCTTTCCCCTGAATATGATCTTCGCGTAACCAAAGGACAATTGCCAACCATTGATATAGCAGGCTATCTTTTTTATGTGGATATGCGGATGGACAAACTCCGCCCTAAAGATGATTTTCTCTCAAAGGGAATCTCATTTAAGGAAATTGACGATCATTTTTCAGAAGAACTAAATGCTTACATCATTCCTTACGACCCCATAAAACATGAATTTAGTGAATTGGATTATGAAAATCTGTTGAGCATTCCTAAAGATCTCCTAGCAATCCAGTTCCCCTTTCAGAAAAAACTTGACCCTATTGGATGGAACCGCCAAAATGGATGGGATATATTGGATGATGTTAAAGCTAAAGATCTTATACCCCACTTTAAAGCCAAAATAATTCCTTGGGAAAAAACCTATATAAAAGACATCATCAAGGACAATAAAGAATTTCAGAAACAAAAGCAGCAGCAGGAAAATCCTGCTGCAAAACCTGAAATAAAAAAATCAAGAGGAAAAAGAATCTAAAAATATACCTCCCCAAATAAAGTGTCTGACAATAATTGCCTGACACTTTCTTTGTGCTTTCCTGGCTACTTCTACTACCATAAAAAGCAAAGGAATTCCTCTGAATTCCAAATCACCACTCAGCTTCTCTCCCTACACCACATTTGTCTCAAAGCCCGAAAAGATCGGGAACAGATCACTAAAAATCATTCAGATCATGAAAAAACAAAGAGACAAAATTTTAATCCTCGGATTAGTATTGCTATCCGTGGCAAACACGTTTGCCCAACAAGGAAATGGTGCTGCAGGAATTAGCGAAGCCACCCAGATGGTTACCTCCTATTTTGATCCAGCCACTAAACTTATTTACGCTATTGGGGCTGTTGTTGGACTAATTGGTGGGGTAAAGGTTTACAATAAGTTCAGCAATGGAGACCCCGATACCTCAAAGACGGCAGCCAGTTGGTTTGGAGCCTGCATTTTTCTTATTGTCGCTGCTACGATTCTAAGATCATTCTTCCTATAACCTTATACAGAAACATATGGCAACATATCATATCAATAAGGGAATTGGTCGAACAGTTGAGTTCAAAGGATTAAAAGCACAGTACCTATTCATTTTCGCTGGTGGGTTACTTGGAATTTTGATTCTTGTGATGATCCTGTATATGGCTGGTACAGACACTTACGCCTGCCTAATTACTGGTGCGTTATCAGCATCATTGATCGTCTGGAAAACCTTTGCATTAAACAGCAAATACGGAGAACATGGACTAATGAAACTCAGTGCTAGCCGGAAGCATCCCAAATATATCCTTAGCCGCAAGCCTGCGTGTAGATTCTTAAAGTACAATTCCAAATCTATAAGCCATGAGAAATAATGCAAAAGCCACAACACTGGAAAGTAAGTTTCCACTGCTTGCCGTGGAGAATCACTGTATTATTTCCAAGGAAGCAGACATTACCACCTGTTTTAAAGTTCATCTTCCAGAACTTTTCACCGTTGCAAGCGAAGAGTACGAGGCAATCCATTCAGCATGGCATAAAGCCATTAAAACGCTTCCAAATAACACCATTGTGCATAAACAGGACTGGTATCTTAAAGAAGGATATTTGCCAGACATAGCTGAAGAAAACCAAAGTTTCTTAGGAAGATCCTATCAAAAGCACTTTTATGAGCGCCCGTTTTTAAACCATTACTGCTACTTGTTTTTGACCAAAACCACCAAAGAAAGAATGCGTATGCAGAGCAATTTTTCTACGCTTTGCAAAGGAGGTCTGGTCAATAAAGAGCAAAGGGATAAAGAAAAGGTTCATCATTTTTTGGAAGCTGTCAATCAATTTGAAAGGATCATAAATGATTCAGGCTTTATCCGGATTGAACGAATGACAGAGGATGAAATTCTTGGCACAGAAGATCAGCAGGGATTACTTGATCAATATTTTACGTTATCCCGCGATCCTAAATCTTCCTTGCAGGATATGGCGTTGGGCACAGAAGATATTCGGATCGGAAATAAGCGATTGTGCTTACATACCCTATCGGATACCGATGACCTTCCAACATCAGTATCACCAGATACGCGTTATGAAAAGCTTTCCACTGACCGAAGTGATTGCCTGCTATCTTTTGCAGCACCTGTTGGATTACTTTTAAACGGAAACCATATCTATAACCAGTACCTGTTTTTGGACAATAGCGATGAGAACTTAAGAAAGTTTGAAAAGTCCGCACGTAATATGCATTCACTCGCAAGATATAGCAGGGCTAATCAGATCAACAAAGAATGGATCGAACGCTACCTCAACGAAGCCCATAGTTTTGGACTCTCTTCCATAAGAGCACACTTCAATGTCTTTTCTTGGTCTGAAAATCCAAATGAACTAAAGCAACTGAAAAATGATACCGGAAGTGCGCTTGCTTTAATGGAATGTAAACCACGGCATAACACCACTGATGTTGCGACACTCTTTTGGGCGGGCATACCAGGAAACTCGGGCGATTTTCCGGCAGAAGAAAGCTTTTACACGTTCATTGAACCTGCACTGTGTTTTTTTACTGAAGAGACTAATTACCAGAGCTCGCCCTCCCCTTTTGGAATTAAAATGGCTGACCGCTTGACAGGAAAACCGATTCATTTGGACATTTCGGATCTGCCCATGAAACGTGGTATCATCACCAACCGCAATAAGTTTATTTTGGGTCCATCGGGCAGTGGAAAATCATTCTTCACCAATCATATGGTGCGCCAGTATTTTGAGCAGGGAGCGCATGTATTATTGGTGGATACCGGTAATTCGTATCAGGGACTTTGCGAGCTGATCAAGGCAAAAACCAAAGGTAACGATGGGGTTTACTTTACGTATACTGAAGATAATCCAATCGCCTTTAATCCCTTCTTTACCGACGATGGTGTCTTTGATATCGAAAAGAAAGAGAGTATTAAAACCTTGATCCTTACGCTCTGGAAAAGAGATGACGAGCCGCCAAAACGTTCTGAAGAAGTCGCATTGTCCAATGCCGTTAATGGCTATATCGAGCGCATCAAACAGGGAACCGAACATCCATCCTTCAATGGTTTCTATGAATTCGTACTGACCGATTATCAGAAGGTATTGCAGATAAAAAAAGTCCGGGAGAAAGATTTTGATGTGGCCAACTTTCTGAATGTACTGGAGCCTTATTACAAAGGTGGAGAGTACGATTACCTGCTTAATTCAGATAAAGAGCTTGATCTGCTATCCAAACGCTTTATTGTCTTTGAGATTGACGCGATCAAAGGTGCGCACGTAGAGGCTGCAT
>NZ_DIJR01000020.1:0-66035 GCF_002421245.1 Sphingobacterium sp. UBA5639 | reverse complement strand
CAGCATCTCCGAAATAGACAATTTTAGATATTTAAAAATATTTTTGAATAAATATAGCATTAATAGCCAAATTTTTATAGGCTATTAAGTTTCTCTAATCCGAACATTAGTCAATGCCCATGTGGTCTTAAAAGGACTTTGCGATCCTTTTTTCAAAACCCGTTGTCGTTTGTTACGAAGGCGAATGTTTTGGTAATAACCTCGATCGGGCCAAATCGTACGGTAACAATATCTGACTTTATCAGGAGAATAGGTTTAGCCTCTTTTTTGATATGCCAGTAAAGTGATATCGGATATACATCATCTTGTAAAATGGATTTTCGTCGTGAAAATGTTACTTCGTCGAAGTGGGATAGTGGCATTTTCGATTTACAGAGCAATGGCGTATCCTCAATCACCTGACCGAATACCCGTAATAGTTTTCGAAATGATGAATAATCAGTACATATCGTGGAATCTATTCCCACGGCATTCAGGAAACTGGACAACTCTTCTTGCAACGAAGCGATGAATGAAAGCTTTGCTTTGAGTGATGGATGACTGTCTATATTATAATCAACGCGGACTTCGGCATCGACAAGGAAGTCGTTTAGCTCCCGGAGGAAATTCTGAACATACGGGTTGTCCAGCTGGCTGTGCAGGGTCCAGTTGGCGCACATGCGCAAGTTCCAGTACCCATCGATATGCTGCTGTTCAATGTATTTTCTGATTTGAGCGAGCAAATAAACACATTCTGCCTCAGACTCGATCCCTTTGGTTACGAGCACTGAAATCTTTTCTAAGATACTTTCTTTCATTTTGATTTGAATGAAATATTTTGACTAAGCAAAGGCTTTTTGAAAATTCTAAAATAACACGTTAGGTTTTGACAGTTCAACATATTCTATACTCCGGCTCTCATCGACGTCTAAACTAAGTTCGAATTCAACATCAACATTGATGTCCCCGTAATGAAAATACGGTTCATCGTCATCTTCCGGTTGATGTTTCATGAGTTCGATGGCAACATTGCAAATTAATGTTCCTGTAACATATAAAAGACTATCGATCGCCTCGTATTCGATATCCTCAACACTTTTCAATTCAACATCCCCAACAAAGTATAAACCTCCTACTAATGTGATTTTAGATAAATCGTCTTTGACGAATGCACTTGCTTCTAATCCGTCTAAATAATAACGGATTTCGTCTTTTATTTGCTTTAGATTATCGTTCAGCAGCTCCCACGTGAACTGAGGATTACGTTTGGCACTTTCAAGTACCATGACAATTTGTCTTGTCGGCTGAATGTCTAAATTACCTTGATTTTCAGTTAAAAGTGATTTTGTCGAGCTGTAAACTTTTAATGCAATATCTACTTTGAGATTGGGATGCAATTCTCCATCTTTATCGCAAAAATCTTTATGGTTATTTGTCAATAGACAAGAGTCTTTTATTTTATTATTTTTTATGTAATGCACGTAGGAATGCCAGATTACAGAATCTTTGAATTCATTTTTATTGTTGAAAAAAGGTGCCGCTTTATTTAAACATAAGTTAAGGATCTCGGGAAATATTGTGGGATCAGTTTTAACGCTCACGAGAACCTCTTCTTCGACTAAATTGTCATAAAAAGTCTCAAGATGACGGACCAAATTATCCCGGGTCAGGTCAGATAAATCCATAGAGATTTCAGCCGTTTTTTTTAACTGGCTGTGTGCACGCTTAATAACATTTATGTACTCTCTTACCCTGATTTTGTGTCTTTGCAGCAATTCTTGAACTACGACATCGGAAAGAAAAAGCCTGATCTTTCCCTGCTTTGCATACTCAATAAGTATTTCATTTTGACTCCTAAAATAGGGATCGTCGTAAAGAATGTTTGTATCAATAAAGACGTGCAAAGGATTCATGTAATAGTTTTTTGCAAATTAGCGATTTCGAAAGTATGTTACAACTGCACTAGGTATAATACTTTTTACGTTAAATAATGAAACTCCCAGAAGAGTTGTGCTAAGTTTACTTCACAGGTTGCGTAGAGCTTGACTAGCGGAAAATGTAACCTAACATGAAGATTTGGTTTACCTTAAAGACGATTCCTTTCGGCAGCATCACTTGTCTTCCTTTTACTCGCTTTTACATTTCGATTTCCAAATTTATAAGCAAAGCTTAATTGATAAATCCTCCCTTCATAAATATTACGTGTTTGCTGATTAACGTTTAAATAATGCGCTATTGTTAATCTATCATTTGATTTAAATAAGTCACTTACACTAAATTTAAGGTCAAAATTCTCTTTAATTTTTACACTAACGCCAAGATCTACCGTCCAGTACGGACGAATCTGATATAATCCGTATGCATCCGCTGCTGCGTAGTTAAACGAGATAAAACTATTAATGTCCTTATATAATTTAAAAGATTGTTCAGTGAAGAATTGAAGCAATGTTCCTTTATTATTTCCAAAAGGAGATAAATAATTTCTATAAGAAATATTAAAAACGTTATACATTTCCCACCAATTATTTAGTTTAATCGGAATGGTTGAATTAAAACTAAAGGCTCTATATTTAGCTAAATTTTCATATCTCTCAATTGCAATTCCTGAATTGTCATCTTGTTCAATTACTTTTTGAAACTCATTTCTTGAATCGGTATAACCAACAACAAAAGTGATCCGTTTATTGTATAAAAAAATCAAATCTGCAGTTGTTGCTGTGCTGGGTTTAAGATAGGGATTACCACTTGAATAATCATATTGATCTATGTAGAAAAGGAAAGGGTTTAGATCTTTATAATTTGGTCTAGTGATTCTTCTGCCAATTGAAAATTTTAATAAATTTCGACCAGAACTGAACCTTTTTGTGATACTCAAGTTAGGAAATAAATTTCCATAACGATTTTGAAAGTCTTTATTAGTTGTAGAAAATAATTTTGAATCATTGATAGTGTACTCATAACGTAATCCAATTTCTCCCGAAAAAGTTGGATCTATGGTCTTCGAGAAACTAGTATACCCTGCAACAGTAGATTCCTTGTATCTATAATCGCTAGACTGAGCTTCGATATTCGACCATTCGTTATTTATCAAAGAGTCCTTGTTAAAAATGTTTTTAGTATATATATTGCTGAACTTACTTCCGAAACTTAAGACTCCGCCAAAGAGATCTTTTTCTAAATCAATTTGAACCGTTCTAATATCAGTATTTGTAGGATTACTAATCGAAAACTTTGTAAGAAGATTCATTTTTCTGTCGAGCATAGAATAGCCAGTTTTCTGAGTATTTCGATAAAAAATATAATCACCTAATAACGCCAAAGTTCCCCCTTTTATTTTTTTATTATAATCAAAATTAATTGTTGTCGTTTCGATATCCTTTGCTTCATTTATAGCCCGATCAAATGTATTATTTATTCTCTCATCTATTATAAAGTTAGTAATACCATCAAATACATTTTTATTATTTGAAGAGTTCAGTCCTAAATTAAACCCGACGACATTATTTGAATCTAGATCGTAGCTTACTCGCAATTGGGGGTTGACTCCTCTTGACTGTGAAATAATCTTCATTTCTTGGTTAATAATCTGGGATGGAAGGCTCCTTTCATTTATATATGTCTGCCCGCTTTTGTTGAAAGGAGTATTTAATGAAAAGGTTGTCTTTAGTTTGTTCCGTGAGAAATTTAAGTTGACATTAGGTGTGGTTTTAAAATAATCACCATAACGTAATATCCAACTTATATTACCAAAAATACCGTCTGATAAGTTTTTTTTTGTAATTATATTAATAACTCCACCATATCCGTCAGCATCATACTTAGCTGGTGGATTTGAAATTAATTCAATTTTATCAACTCTATTTGATGGCATATTCTGGACAAAACTTAACGCTTGTTGATTGTCAATACCTATTTTCTTCCCGTCAACCAGAATAAGTACATTATCCCGCGCCATTAGGGAAACAGTTGATCCATTAACTATTACACCGGGCGCTCTTTTTAAAAGGTCAGATGTATTTGCCGTATTTCTCTCTGCTGTTTCTGTTATCTTCATTACGACTTTCCCGTTAACAAAATCAATTTCGTTTTGCTTTGCACTAACCTTTACAGTGTCTAGTTTAAAATTCTTTTTTTCAAGGACTACATCGTCCAAAATCATCGTGTCAGTGGGAGAATTATAATTCACCTCTATTGTTTTATCATAATATTCCAAATGGGAAAATTTAATCTTGAGATCATTAACTCCAGAGGTTCCAGATGATTTATAAATCACAAGGAAACTTCCGTCACCTTTTGACGAACTGACTGCCGCAGGTTCTTTTTCATCGCCTATAAATAATTTTACGGTCACATTTTCAATTCCAAAAAATTCTGACCCCGCACTCTTATTGCCGACGTTTCCGACAACTATTTGATTCGTTCTATAATTTTGTCCAAACAAAAAGCCGCTAGAAAAAATTAAATAAACGACAAATATAAATTCTAAAACTCTTGGGGAACGTAAAAATAATCTATTCATCATACGGTTTGGGCAATCTCCCTGGTTGCTCAACCTTGGGATGGGCTATTGGGGGGACCAATTTGGTGCAACAGTGAGCTACAACCAACGCGGATACCGGACCAACCTTACGGCAGCCATCGAGAATGCGGTGGAATATGAAAAGACACCCGGTCAATTCGATGCACAGCTTTATGGCCGGTTTTTCAAGAAAAAAGCCGAATTAAAGCTTAATATGGCTAACCTGTTGAATAATTGGACGATTTTTTACCGTAACTCGGAGTTAATGACCGGTGGTGACGAAGGTGGTAATTGGGTACCCCATAAGGGAGACAAAAAGTTCAACAGGGAAGACGGCGACACCATCATGTACCGCCGGAAAGAAGGGCAACGCATCAGCTTATCGTTAACTTATAATTTTTAATTGCAAAAAAAATGAAAAAAACAGCAATTGTTTGGTGGATGGCCCTGCTGACAGCCGGGTTATCTTCCTGTGAAAAGGGGGAATATACGAAATCATATCATACGTTTGTGGATGTCTACTTTGACGCTACGGCAACGAAGCTGACATCGGACGAAGGCCCGACCGTCGCTTTGCGATACAACGGAAACCAAGTGGACTGGGACTTCAGTCCCGGCAGGGTGAGGGTCGTAGAAGGTGAGGGAACTTTCGAGTTTTATGACAAACGCAGCAATAAAGTGCTATGTGATACGACGATCGATGTCCTACCTGGTGAAAAGCAGAGGTATTCACTATTTCAGCCTACGATAGGCGCCGCCGTCACATTTATCGACCCGGATGGGCAGGCCTCGGAGGAAGCTGCTCCGGAGGGTCATATCAAGCTGAGAATCGCCAATTACGCGCAGGATCTGATCCCTTTTGCACAGACCGACATCAAGGTGTTTGTGAAATACTCCGACGAAGAATGGAATGAGTATTTTGCCGAGGTGGGTACCATCCGAAACGTGAGTACGAAGATTGAGAAAGCCGCCTTCGTAACCTTACCGACAGGTGTTCCCGAAGACGGACTGGACGCTCAGTATTATTTTGAATTCATGGATAGCGCAACAGGCCAGACGATACTTGATCATGGCGGCTCAACCTACCGCACCAGTGCGTTCTATCCAACCTATCCGGATCCGGAAAACATCAAAAACGTATTTACCATTTACTTAGCCCCCCTGAAAGCCTGGGGTGAAGCCCCTCCTTTTATCAAAAAAGGAGAAGATTTTTACGAAATAGCAATCAACGTGCTGTATGCGGATTAGTAGCCATTATATAGGAACCGCTTAAAGAACTCAAAAAGCAGGTACAGCCGCAAAGCTGAAATAAAGTATTTCTCTCGGTGCAAAGAAAAATAACAGATATAAATGCAGGTGCTGAAAACGCACCTGCATTTATTTAAAGAAATGATGCCATGATATTAATTGATAAAGCCATCTGGATTTTGTGTACGCTGGATATGGTCATTATCCTATTAATATCCCTTGTCGATAAACAGCTGGGAAAGATGGATAAACAGAAGAGCGACAGTCGACTATGATAAAATCATACCTAGCAATTAGATGAACCAACAGAAGAATAACAATTGCAATAAGAAGAATTGCGTATGCGTGGAATTCCCTGCCCTGTTCTAAAGGTTGGTCTTTATTTACACATATGTCTATATCTTATCTACCGTAGCATTCTTTAGCCACCTACGTTCCTTTCATTTTTCCTGTTGCCAAACAGCCGTACTTACTGGCTACAGCAGGCCTCCCAGGGATGAACATGCTGAACAATCCAGCCCATGCAGATTGTCCATACTGACATTTCTTAAAGCAATATTTAAAGCGGCAATAGATAACTTAATAATTAATTTACATTACATCAGTAGCTTTGTAGTAATCAATCATATGTTATGAGGCATGAATACTGGTTTTAGTTTTCACATGAGGCATACTGTATGGGCTCTCTTATTGCTGGCTCTTTCCGCCTGTAAAAAGGATGGCCCGGAGCCCGACTATCCTGCTGGTTCCAACCGGTATATCAACGATTGGATACTGGACAGTATGCAGGTTTACTACTATTGGAATACCAGTCTGCCGAAAAATCCAGATTTAGACAAATCCCCACTAAATTTCTTTGCTGCACTGAAAAATCCTCAGGACAGGTTTTCGAGACTATACAACGCCTCCGTTTCGGAAAGCTTTTATCCTTCACCCGTGCATAGCTTTGGTTTTGAACTGATCCTCTACGAGAATACAGGTGGGGACGTACAAGCTACAGTGGCATTGGTCGTTCCGGGGTCGGTCGCACAAAATGCAGGAGTACAGAGGGGACAGACCATCAACCGGATCAACGGCACCCAGGTGACAGAAAACAATATACAGGACCTGATCCGAACATCGGTCGCACAGCGTACTATAGCACTTGAAATCGCGGGTGCGGGAACGATCACGCTCAGTGCCGGAAGCATTTCCGAAAATTCGGTCTATCTGTACAAGGTATTCGATGATATGCCAAAACCAACGGCCTATCTGTTTTATAATTCATTTGACGGTCGTTACCGGCAGAATCTACAGCAGGCCTTCGCAGCTTTCAAATACGCCGGGGCAACGGAGCTGATCCTTGATCTGCGTTACAATGCCGGAGGGGACGTAGGTGTGTGTGCAGCTCTTGCCGCTGTCCTTTCCAAAGTGAATGCAACCGATTCCTTTCTGGAATACAGGGGAAATAGCCACGCTGGCACCCGTAAGGAAACCTTTGCCAAGACCATTTCCAAGACATATAGCGGCACCCCGTTTTCGTTTACAGAACTCCAAAACATGCGCCTTTCGTTGGATAGGGTATTTATCCTGACCGGCGGGCATACCGCTTCGGCGGCCGAATTCCTGATCAAGGCACTTAGGCCATATACGGAGGTCATACAGATCGGTGAGAGGACCTTAGGCAAGGATATGGCATCGTTCAGTATAAAAGACAACAACTCAGGCAAGAACAATACGTGGAACATCGAGCCTCTGGTATTCAAGCTGTATAATGCCCGTAGCGAAGGGGATTATCCGTCAGGACTTGAACCGGACATTGCCAAAAACGAGCTTAGCAGTACATTGCTTCCGTTGGGCGATCCGGATGACCCGCTGATCAGGGAAGCACTAATTAGGATCGGCGGTCGTACTAACAAGGCCAACAGAATGACCAAGGATGGCATACCACGTATACGCTATGATTCAAGGGGAGCTTCGGACCTGAATACCAATTTTATCATCAAACCATGAAAACAACAATACGAATAAAAATATAATAAGCAAATGGGGCTTTAAGAAATTAATGAAGAGTAAAACCTAAAGATAGATATGGAAAGTCTAGACATCAATACGATCAATGAACTCAGGAAAGGTAATCAAAAAGCCTTTAATTTGGTTGTTGATAAATACTATAAAAATATATGGCTGTATTTTTTTAAGAAGACCAATAGCCATGAGATTGCAGACGAGCTTACCAACGATACCTTTAACCGCTTATGGGATTACCGCAGGAAGATCGATGCCGATCAGGGTGTCGAAGCCTATCTTCGGCAGATTGCCTATGGGATCTTCCACAACTGGCTAAAAAAGTACGAAAGGGAAAAAAAGCAGATGGCCGAATATTCGGCCGACCATCTGAAAAATGAGCCTGCGACTGATGGAGAGGATGCCCTTCACGCCCGGATGGATCTGGCGACAGTAGTTGACAGGCTAACAAATGTCCTTCCGGAAAAACGTTGCCAGATATTTTTGATGTCGCGCATGCATGGCATGAGTTACGAAGAGATTGCACACGAGCTGGCGATTAGCAAGGCAACCGTAAGGGACCATCTCGTAAAAGCAAAAAAGACAATGTCTGAATTGGGTGGTTTCTGGAAATTCCCGTAAGTAAAAATAGCGATAACCTCACTATGGGAACACCCCAGGTTCCCTTTTTCTGTCATTACTATTTCCCTCCCTTTCATTTTCGTTGCCCTTCTTAATTCCGGGACTTTTTACTCCAAAAAGCACCTTTAACAAAAGCTTAATAGTGTTAACAGAAACTTAATACATAGGTTTTTGTATAGGTTTTAAAATTGAAAAAGCATTTATCTATACCCTTAAACAGCTACTAATCAACGCTATATTAAACATCCTGTTATAGTTTAACCGACCCTGATTTCTCCATTTTAAGAAAAAAAGCCGCCCTTCACAAAATCAGTCCCAATTTACGAGCAGACCTCCGCCGCCATTTTGGTTGTATATATTATTAGAAGCCGGTCATAAAATCTTTTACCGGCGCTAGATAACAAATGGATAATAATAGAAGAAAAGAACTGTTACAAAAACTTGCCGATGGCACGCTGACCCCGAGTGATGAAAGAGAACTCCGGGGTGTGGACGATCAGGGCAAAATAAGCCATCCGTTCGACGATGGGGAGCCCGACCTGGATATGTATACCGACATGAAGGCACCTCCGGAAATGGAGGAATCGCTGGCTCGGTTCAAAATATCCCATGCGGCTAAAGTACGCCGGGAAAGACAACGCCACACAATCTATCGCATAACTGCCGGGATGGCCGCGATGTTTCTGCTATACTTTGGCTTTACACAATTCAGCGACAGGATTTTCTTTACGCAAGCCCCAACCTTTGTAACAGTCGAAGTGAAAAAGGGCACCGTAAAACAGTTCGTGCTTCCCGATGGCTCAATGGCGACGGTCTCTCCGGGTTCCGTATTGCGTTATCCGAAGGACTTTGCCAAGGACGAGCGTAGAGTGTACCTAGATAGAGGGGAAGCTTTCTTTGAGGTCACAAAGAATCCGGATAAACCGTTTAGGGTAGAGGCTGGTGAACTCGCGACAACCGCACTGGGAACCTCCTTTACAGTGCAGTATGACCCTTTGACGAAGCGTGAAAAAGTGAACCTCTACACGGGCAAGGTATCGGTAGAAGCTGTAAAAGAGAACACTAATATATCATCTGTAATACTGACGCCGGGCAATGCTTATGAATACCGGTCCGGTAAAGTGATAATGAGCAATTTTAAAGCCGATAATGGCAATCCGGTGGCGAAAGGACTTCTCTTTGATGAAGTTCCTTTTGAAGAAGCGATGTACAGGATCGGAGCATGGTATGGTATCTCGCTCACACTCGATACGACGGCTACTCAAACAAACAGGATCAGCGGAGATTTCAACAACAAGGGCATTGAGGACATATTGTCCATACTGTCCTTTAGTTACGAGCTCCGTTTTACCAAAACAGACAGTTTAACGTATAAGATTATGAAAACCACAAAATAGATATACATCACAAATAAAAAAGTGCCGTTCGGGTAAAACGGCACTCTAAAAAGCGGATTGCGCCCCGCTGATAAATGTTGATTTTTAAAACAAAAATTTGTAAAAACCTTACGAAAATATGCAATTCTATGTACTTATCCTAACGGATGCTTTAAAAAATACAGTCAAAAACCTACTAAAACTAAGCATGCTCTATGTGCTTCTGCTGATGGCCACGCCGCTCTTTGCACAGGCGTACAGCCGTATCGGAACTCCGGTAAGCATACAGTATAAGGGGCAGGTCAAAGCCGATGCCCTATTCAAGGAACTGAACAAACAGACAGGCTATCAGTTCTATTATGACAGATCAACCGTGGGACAGGTTCCGTTGGACGGTATCAGGTACGAAAAGAAAACATTAGGCGATGTACTCACGGCATTGAACCGTCTAGGCTTCGATTTTATGGTCACTGGAAAAGATGTTGCCGTAAAATACGCCAAACCAAGCCAATATGAGCAGGCATCCTTACGTACCCCGGTCGTAGAACGTCAACAGCCCGGACGTATAGGGGGCAAGATCGTCGATGACCGGGGCGAGGTACTGATCGGTGCTTCCATCAAAGTGTTACAGAACAATCAGGCTATGCAGAGTTCTGTGGATGGTAGCTATACATTCAGCGTAGCTCCCGGCAGTTATACGATCGAGGTCAGCTATATTTCCTTTCAGACCAAACGTATAACTGGGGTCAACGTGAAAGCCGGTGAACTGACCAGCCTTACTATTGTCCTGAACCCATCTACCAGTACATTGGATCAGGTGACTGTAACCAGCAGTTTAAAAAAAGAAAGCGTTGCTGGCTTATACGCCCAACAAAAAAATGCAGCTTCGGTAACAGATGGTATCTCTGCCGAACAGATTGCCCGTACCCCGGACAACAATATGGGACAGGTGCTAAAAAGAGTGAGCGGTGTAACTACCGTGGACAACAAATATGTAGTGGTACGTGGATTGAGCGAACGCTACAATCAGGCGATGATCGATGGGGTAACACTTCCGAGCACCAACATGAACCGCAGGAATTTCTCCTTTGACGTATTGCCGCAGGAACTGGTGAGCAATGTAGTGGTGAATAAAACGGCTACGCCCGATATGTCGGCCGAATTTTCCGGCGGTCAGATTTCGGTAAATACAATGGACATTCCCACACAAAATTTTACCACCATTAGTATAGGTACGGGTATGAATACCCAAAGTACCGGTAAGGATTTCCTGATGCTGGGCGAACGCAAAGGCGGCGATTACCTTGGACTGAATAGCAACCAACGTAAAGAACCAACTGGTATACAGTCTTGGTACTGGCACACTGGGGTCAGCACACCACCGTTGGGACCTGGCGGGGATTATCCGGCAGATATGCCTTCAGATTTGGAATTGATTCCGGGATCAGGAACTTCTTATAGAAGCCTAGATGCCATAGCGCAGAGCAAACGTTTAGATGCTTCCGGACTGTCGGTTAACCGTTACAGAGCTGTGCCTTTCCAAAATGGTCGCTTCGCCTTGGGACGTGTATACGATCTAAGCAATGAACTCCGCTTTGGTTTTTCGGGGGGTGCAACCTACCGTAATCAGCAAACCCTTGTCAAATTCAATAATGTAAGGGGAAACTATGCTGACCCTACAGTGAACTACATGGATAGTACGGAAAACGGTTCCGGCATGTCCTATCGGTTTAACAGTACCATAGGCGCCGCCCTGAATATCGGGTTAAAGGGAGAAACGTTCAAGATAGCTTTTAAGAACTTGTATTCCCGAATCTTTGACGATAATTTCAATGAAGCTTATCGAATTAATTATGGTGCGAGCAATGAATTCAAGTTTCGAGAACAGTTTCAGGATCCGCAGTCTACTTGGGTCTGGCAGCACAAAATGGAAGGTGAAAATCTGCTTGGCAATACCGGTGTAAAACTGGTTTATACCCTAGGATTAACCCGTATCGGACAACAAGTACAGGATCAACGCCGGTTAAAGTACAGACGTTCTGCTGTTATTGGAGGAGTTGAGTATTTCCAGACGCCAAATCTATATGATCCCAGTCAATTAGGAGGCAATTACGATTACCGTATGTGGACCGATGTGAAGGAAACCGATTACAATTGGAGCCTATCTTTTATAAAAGATTTCATACTGGGAACAAATATCAAGAACACAATCAAAATTGGCTATAGTGGATGGGACAAGCACCGCACATTAGGTATGACCAAGGTTATACCATATACAAGTTTTAGGAATATAGACAATCCTATTGAAGGTGGTTATTGGGATGTACTTTCGGCCGATCGTGTCGGTGCAGGACAAGGACAAGCCTATTACTGGGCGGAAAATCTTAATGGTCCGACTTTCGATGGAACTATGGGCACCCATTCACCTTATATTATGCTCGACCAGCGCTTCTTTGAAAAACTGCGTTTGGTATACGGTGTCCGTGCCGAGCATTATAACCTAAGCAACAGGCAAGAGGAATATATCACCCGACGATTCGGAGAGATTGACGATAATTGGGCGGAATTCTCTACGACAGGAGAGAAAGATTGGCGCCTGTTACCTTCGGCCAACCTGACGTATAGTCTGACTTCAAAGATGAACTTAAGAGCTGCCTATAGTAAAACCGCTATTCGCCCCGACTTTAGGGAAACAGCTTACTTCGGTTTCTATGATTATGAACTGGACGCTACAATCAGCGGTCGCCAATTGGTATCTACTATCGTTGACAACTTTGATATACGCTACGAATTTTACCCGACAGCAGGTGAAATTGTGTCCATATCCGGTTTCTATAAAAAGATGAAAGATCCCATTGAACTCGTTTTTGCACAGGAGGGTCAATATCGTTTCCAAAACCAATATAGTGCAGTCAATCATGGAATAGAATTGGAGTTTCGTAAGTCTCTGGGCTTTATAGCCGATAAATATTGGTTAAATAACACTACAATCTTTGGGAATGGTACTTGGCTGAGATCAAAAGTTGAAGCCCAAGAACAACCTATGCCGGGAGAAAACATTGAGACAAAGCGTCTTCCCAGCCTGAATCGACCACTATATGGACAAACACCATGGATTGTTAATGGAGGTATTGCCTATCAAGATGATACTTATGGTTTTACAGCTAGTTATAATAGATCTGGTCACCGCAGTAACACGATTAACATTAATCCAGCAGCTATAGAGTATGAAAAAGGTCGCAACATGGTGGACATCCAATTGAGTGCAAAGGTGTGGAAACGAAAAGCGGAAATTAAGTTCAATGCTAGTAATTTGCTGGATGAGTATATCACATTTTATAGGAACATCGATGCCTACGAAAACATAAACAATGAAAGTGGGCAAACAGAAGGTTGGAACCTTAAAAAAAATAACACAACAGCATTCGAGCCGGAAAAAGGAGATCGGGCGACATATCGTGCCAAAACAGGAAGGAACATGTCATTATCATTTACATATAATTTTTAATAAGAAGCTTTAGTTAACATTTAAATAGAACGAAAGGAGGGTGAAAAACAGAAAAAGATAACAGACAAACCTCGGAGAAAAGAAAAAGGGCGAGAACAATAGTTGTTCAACGCCCCTTAGCAATTGTTCATTGTAAATTTGAAAACACAATATTATGAATAAAATATTTAATTTTAATAATGCGACCCAAAAACTAAACGAATTTACGGGCGCATGTAAGGAAACCTTCCAAAAAATTGGAAAAGGCTTTCAAAAAAGAGTAAAGCTAGTATCCACAGGTGCAGTTATAGCTTTAGCAGCATTGACAGTCGGTTGTGAAAAATCACCTGATGCAGGGAATTTTGATCACTCAACTTCAGCTGGTGCATTGGCAAACTTGACTTGTGCAGATACGACGTCTATTCCAGTTGATGCTAATGGTATAATCACGATTCCAAAATTAACAAAAGACAAGCTATGGAAGCTGAACGGTGTTTCGTATGTGAAAGATGGTCAAACCTTGACTATCGATCCGGGTACAACAATCATTACCGGTAGGACGAAAACCTACAATGATCCCGCATTTGGTCCACAGACAATCGCTGGGGTATTGGTGGTTGCGAAAGGTGGAAAACTGATTGCAAACGGTACCGCTTCAGAACCTATCGTATTCACTTCACCAAGCGCAGGTGGATGTGGTTCAGGATGTAGTACAGCAGGAAAATTTGGAGGTATCGTTATCTTAGGTAAAGCGACTACTAACCGTACAACGGCAACTCGTATAGAAGGTATCCCTCAACCCACAGGTACAGACATCACTTATGGTGGTCCTGGAAACACCTTAAATGGTGACAATTCAGGAAGTTTGAAATATGTGCGTATCGAGTTTCCTGGTTACCGATTAGATGACGACAATGAAATCAATGGATTGACATTAGGTGGAGTTGGTACTGGTACTTTGTTGTCACATATCCAAGTATCTTATTCGGCAGATGACGCTTTCGAATTCTTCGGAGGTACGGTTAATGCTGATCACCTAGTAGCTATTGGTACTGATGATGATGACTTTGATTTCGACCACGGTTATACCGGTACTATTAACTATGCAATTGGATTGAAAGATCCGGGAACGACAAACAGCACTAGCGGAGCTAATTCAGACTCCAATGGAATCGAATCGGATAATGATGCAACTGGATCAAACGCATCACCTGCAACAAAACCTGTACTACGCCATCTTACGCTGTTAGGTTATAACAATACGTCGACAAAGTTGAGAAACGGTAGCCGTTGGAGAAGAGCGACTGGAGTAGATATTCAGTATTCTATTATCGGAGGATTCCCTACAAGTGGCGCATTGTTTGAAAGTGCGGCTACAATTGCTGCTGCAGCTGGATTTACAAATAATGTTGTACATGGTTTTACCCCTTCTACAATTTTTGTAGGGGCATCACCTGCAGGTAATGTTTCTGGTTCAAACGCTACAACAAACACGTACTTGCAATTAGGTCCTGCATTAGGCGGAGCTCCATTCTTTACTTGTGCAACTGCTTCAAGCTATAATCCTGCACACTTAATTCCAAGGAGTAGCTCACCTGCATTTGGAACAGCATCGACTTATAAAGGTGCGTTACAACCTGGTGTAACTCCATGGACTGCAACCTGGACTAATTTTGCTCCGGGTTTCTGCTGTAACTAATTGTTTAATTTTTAAATAACATAGAATATTTGATCAAGGTGGTGTTTTCATACCGCCTTGATTAATTAATAAACAAAAAATGAAGATTTATATTTACAGAGGAATTTTAAGTTTATTGATTTTAATGGGTTTCAATTCCTGTAGGAAGTATGACTATGATAATGGCATTACGACCTTTGGGGAAGTTTTCTTCTTGAGTCAAAATATAGTAAGCGATCTGAGTGTGAAAGTTAATAACACTACGATTGACTGGCAAGCCGCAACGGGAAGGATTAGAGTACCCGAAGGAAAGTACACTTTTATCTTTTATGATAAATCCAGTGGTAAGGATGTGGGGGAGAAAACAGTAAATGTTGTAGCTGGTAGCCCTGAAACATATAACCTTTTTCAGCCTACTGAAAATGATCCTGTAGCGTTTCTCAATCCCAACGGACAAACAAATGAAGAGGCTGCCAATGATGGATTTATTAAACTAAAAATTGCTAACTATGCAGGTGATCTGATCCCAGACGAACTAGATATAGTTGTACTTGGACTAAATATGAGTATGGAAACCGTTGAGTTGGTTACTCTTGAATCTGTGACAAATAATATAGGAGAGGAACAATATAGACAGGTTCCAACTGGAGGAAGTGATATACTGGCATATACGTTTAAATTCCGGAATAGGAAAACACAATTATTTGTAAAAAACCATGGAGGTGACGATTATTGGAACCAAAATCTATTTATTTATCCCGAATCAATGTCCCCTATTCCAGAAAAAAGAGTTTACACTATTTATCTTAGAGCAATTGAACAATGGGGTGAATTCCCAGCTTTTATCAAGTCAGGAGATAAATATTATGACATCAATCCAGAGATACTATATGCTGATTGAATTATGTATAAAGTAGCAGGCAAGTTTTGCTGAACCTTTGATTGAAAGGGAAAGGTCAAAATATCTATTAGGCGTATCCGACGGATTTAATTATGGCTCTATTCCGTCGGTTTGCCTAATACATCTAATTTAACGGCTTTGAAAAGAAATTAAATGCCATGATCATCGAAACTATGACCGATAGAGATATAGTCCAGCAGATGGATTTGGATATGCCCGAGGTGAGGAAAAAAGCTACCGAGAAGCTTATCTTCGTCGGGTTTCGGCGTCAGATCATCAAAGCCACAACGTTCCCGGTAAGTGCCTCACCCTTTGTGGTAACCACTTCCCGCAGGAACAGGTGGATTGTAATCCTTAGGGCAAGAAGCAGAAAGGAAAAGAAAAGACCTACCCTGGATCACTCGACATTTGTATGTATGGCCCCATTTCAGGAAGGGATTTACGCCTTTGTCTATAGTGCACTGTTTAGACCCGACGAGGGACATAAAAATGTAGGTCTATCCATATTCAGACCTCATTTCTTTGCCCGGTACAAGCTGCGATATGAGCTCGATGAAACTGGAATTGACCTGATCGGGAGATATTTCGTTCGGAACAACAGTCTCTATAGGGATTTTCAATTGCCCTACACGGACGATGTCCCTATGATAGGTCGCAAAGTATATGCTACAAGCGAGCAGGGCATTGCGCTGGGCGAGATAAAATCCGATACAGCTGTGCTCTTCCGTACCTATATCAGTTATGACATGATGTACGATGGACAGGTACCCGAATTTACCCGAAGCGAAATCCTGAGACAACAAGGGATGAGGAAGTATGAGATACAGCAGGAAAATTCGTATCCGCAGGGAGTTTGGAATACCCCATCGATAGATAATGAATGCGAAGAATGAATGAATTTTACTTTTTTACTTTTAGTTTTTCCCTGCCTATGAGAAAATGATACCTAATAAGATTAGATGAACTAACAGAATAACAATTGCGATAAGAAGAATTTAGCGTGCACACACTTTCCATATAAGAAAACTGGAAATTTTTGTAAATAGAACGGGATAAGTAGTGCAGGCCTGCATATGCGTGGGCTTGCCTGTCCCGTTCTATGGCATTCCAGTTCCTCTTAAACAATGGGCAATCCCCGCGCCTATGTAGGTCGGAATAGCAAACAACGTTGGGTGCTGGACATGGTAACCTCAATACGCAATACTTAATACTATGACTATAGGCTGTACACAGATGCATCCCGTCACATTGGCGGCAATCATCATCGAACTTATGATCCTTGGCGCACAGTTTGCGCTCTATCTCCAGCGAACCCATGACAGGACAAGGCTGGGATATATCATCCTGCTGGTCATGCTGATCGGGTTCAATGTCGCTAACGGGCTGTTGCCCGATCCCAGCTATGATATGCCCCTCTACCTCCAGCACATCATCGTCAATACCGCCGGATTTATCATTGTATCCTATTTCCCCTTTTATTTCTACAGGGTATTTGGGCTGGAGAAACTCCGCTTCCTGGCCATATACGGTGTACCGCTCTTTCTCATATTGCCCTATGTTTCCTTTTTTTTGGTGGGGCTGACATGGCACCAGGACATAGCCTTCACCCACCGGTATGGCTACCTCGCATCGACAGCCTATTCACTGACACTGCTCATGGCCATAGGGCGCTCGATCCGCGTTGGTTATCGGAAGCAGCGCAACCTGAGCCTTTACCTTGAAGAGCTTTTGGCCTACTTGGCCATCATGCCATGGGCATTCCTCGCCCCGGTGGTCTATTATGGTTGGGGACAGCTGACCGAGACGCTGTTCACCAACCTGGGTTTCCTCGCCCTCAGTGCCCTGCTCCTCTACCGCTCCGTGACCCTGGGCCGTGCCGACCAGCGCCAGCTGGTCAACCTTCGCCTGCTCGCCATGGATACCGAGGTCATCACGGCCAACTGTTTGCGCAATATGCTCTCCCCCAGGGAGACCGAGATCGCCATCCTGCTGTGCCACCGCCTCACCCGGCGCGAGATCGCCGACAAGCTCTTCATTTCCGACCGCACCGTCGAGAAGCATACCGAACATATCTTCCTCAAAGTCGGCGTCAACTCCAGGCAGGAGCTGCTCATCAAGCTCAACACCCCATCTTCGTGATAATAAGATGTAAATTATTAACATTAAATTAATATTCACATTTCGTAAAAGCTACGTATTCGAATACGGACAACCTGCGATTCGTAGGTCTGGCAGCATATCCTACATTTGAAATTTCCCTTTCCGAAGGTCGAAAAGGGATGTGATGACACCGTCATGCTTTGTGAAGAGCACAACGGTGTCATTGCCTTTTGAAGAACAGATTATTAACGAAAACCATCGAACAATGACGAGAAAGGACACGGAAACGCTGTATGCTGGTATGCTCGAACAGCTGGAAACCATTAACGGATCGGTCAAGGGTCATATTCAGAACCTGACCGAATCGCTTTACTGTACGGTATCTGCACTCAACCGATTACGGGAACTGGTACGTACGCACAAATTTCCCAACGATGATGCGGAGATTGATTTTTTCAAGTACCAGAAACCACATGTACATTGCTGGCACATCTATGTAATCGAAATACACCATATTCTGGTAGGTGTTCCGGTCGGCACCGATAAGGAAATCCGGGATTACTATACCGATGAATTGGGTATTATCAACAGGTTTTTCCGCAGGTACCCATTCCAATACCAATACTACCTGGCTGACGAAAACGCGATGGACGAAGATTTTTTCCTTTGCCGGAATAAGGAAGCTTTCCCTCCCGGACAGGAAGACCAACACTATGAAAACAGTTTCTCCACTAACCTCGACTTCCTTTTCGCCAAATTCCGCGCCTATGAAATGCTTCGTGATGCCATCATACGTCGAGTACGGCTGTTGTACCAACAAACTGATAGCGCCTTTATGTCGGAAATGATGGTAACCAAGAGGCGATGGTGGTCGGGCGACAAGGTCGAACTCATAGAAATCGCCTATGGTATTTACTATACCCACCGGATCAACGGAGGAAGGGCCGAAGTCGGGGATATTGTCGAATGGCTGGAAGAAAGCTTGAATGTCGACCTTGGGCAGGCCTACCGCATGTTCCTGGATATCCGCAGGCGAAAGACCGTCAGCTACACCAAGTTCCTCGATGAGATGCGTGAGGCAATCCATAAGCAGATCGACGAAGCCAATAGCTATAAAAAAAGTAAAAAGCAGGGGCTCTCCATATAGAAACTGCTCACCTATGGAAAATTCATTACATGCATTCCTGCGCATTATATCGGATGGTAGGCCATTGACCCCGGGATTTATGACTGAACTTTATCCGTGTACCGATTGTGTGAGATACCGAAAGGGCGAATATTGGCTCGGCAGGGGAAGAAGGAATCCCGAGATCGCTTTTATAATGGAAGGCTCGGCCATGTCTTTCCGGTTTGAAGAAAATACACAGAACGTAACCAATCTCTGGAATACGAACGAAGTGATTATCGAAGGCAGTACATTGTTGCCCACAAGGCATCAGGACGACAGGGTGATATTCCTGGAAGACAGTGAGGTGCTCGTATTGGCTGTACGGGACATCGAAAAATTACAGGCAGAATTTGCGGATGCGAGGTATCTGGTGAACCAGATGATGGTAAAGAATCTGCTACGGATGGAAGCCCTGTATTACCTCATGAAGTTCCAGCCGCCGAAACTGCGGCTGGAACACACGATCGAAAAATACGCAAAGCCCTTTAACCTGCTCACCGCTGTACAAAAGGCTTCCTATCTGGGGATTTCCAAACAGTCTTTTTACAACCTGCTATAAAATCAAATGGAATACGTACAAAAATAGACAGATAATAGTCTAAAATTGGACGATAAATAGTCTAAACCAAGCCATTTTTCTACTCCCACCGGCGCTAACTTTACCTCTGTAAATCAATCCCGTGGATGCGCAATAATGTCATGGCATCAACGGCATAAAATAAAGGTACGAATGGAAACGAAACAGCAGCACTCGACGAACACCGCCCAAGCTCCCCTTGGAGCGGGACGCTTTAGGAGCTATGCTCCATTGCTGGAAAAATTCGGCATTCCATTTACCCTCCGGAAACCTTGGCTGTTGGTAGGTAAAGCTGAATATTATGACCGATGGAACATCTGCCTTTCCGTCTGCATCAAAGATGCAGAGGCTATCTTCAAAAGCGTACTCCCAATATTAAAAGAGCGCAAGGCGGCTTTCAGCATGATAGCTGACCAGCTACAGCATAACCGGATAAACAACCATGCCTTTCCAACACCTCTGTTTGGAAAAACGTTACAAATTTTTACGGATTCGCCGGATATAGCCCTCGGACTCGCGACAGAGCTTGCTAAGGCAACAGAACAGTTTAGTGGAATTGTGATCCCCGGTGCCGTCAGACTGGGAAGTATCGTTTATGCCACGTTTAGTGTCAGGAATCCGGAATTTAATGCCGGAGATCCGAATAGCTTGCCTTTCCGGTTTGCTACAAATCATCAACCATCCCCATTTCCTCCGACAATGATCTGGAAGGAAAAGCAACCCAGACGTTTCCTGAAAAAGCGCTATTTACCCATTAAGCTGATCCGGTCAAGTCCTAAAGGTAATATCCTGAAAGGACTCGACCTCTATCAATTGAAATGGGTGTTCATCAAGCAGGCTAATGCCTGGGCAAGCGAAGATTTCCAAGGCCGGGAGATGCGGGACCGGCTGTTGTGGCAACAGGAAGTAGCCAACGCCATAAGCGAATGGGTTCGCACGCCAAAGGTCATGGATTTCATGGATCAGGACGGTCTTTCTTACCTGATCACCGAGTACATGGAGGGCACAACGCTCGAATCGCTCATCCTTTCCTGGGATAGTTCCGACAAGCGGCTACAGCAGTTGCTTACGTATTATCAAGAGACGCTTGTTTTTGTCGATAACCTGCATAAACTCGGTTACGTCCACCGGGACCTGACCGCCAAAAACATCCTTATCCACGACGACCACGTATACCTGACGGATTTTGAGTTAGCGCACCGTTTGGACGATACCACTACGGCTCCTTATGTCAGTGGAACTATTGGGTATATGTCTCCTGAACAACAGCGTAGCATGCAACCCACCGTTCAGGAAGATATTTATACCCTCGGCGCCCTGCTTTATTACATCATAAGCGGCGAAAATCCGAAAGCCTTGGTTCCATATGACGGGTTGCAACTGGAAGAACGATTGCTTAGGATCGACGCTCCGGAACCGCTGAAAACTGCCGTAGGCAAGTGCATGGCACGGATGCCGGAAGACCGTTGGACGCTGGAGCAGCTGATCGGCGCTGTTGATCCGTTGCTCCCCTCACCGAAAGAGCAAAAAAAGACGCAAAGACGAAAGTCATGGCAACAAATCAAACGGAAACTGGCATATTCCGGCATCCTTGCTTTGCTGGCAGCGATCACCGTAATTGCCCTATGGCTGGCCAGCGATGAACCGAACAGCCGCAATAATGGCTTTAAACGGGTTTACATCCATGGAAATCTGGCGCCTTTCCTTGAATTGACGATCCCGGAAAACGTGCGATATCTTGCCGGGCGACGCGGGGACAGCCTGTATTTTTCCACCCTTACGGCTGGGGAGATCTTCATTGTCCATCAGCCTACAGGCCGGACAAAAAGGCGTTTCCTGATTGCCGATGCAGCGCTCCGCAGCCGTTTACACGGCTCCAATATGGTCGAGGCAAACCGGTTCGGCTTGACACTGTATGACGGCAACAACCGCATGATTGT
This sequence comes from Sphingobacterium sp. UBA5639, assembly GCF_002421245.1. Taxonomy (NCBI): domain Bacteria; kingdom Pseudomonadati; phylum Bacteroidota; class Sphingobacteriia; order Sphingobacteriales; family Sphingobacteriaceae; genus Sphingobacterium; species Sphingobacterium sp. UBA5639. The sequence continues at coordinate 44,434 of NZ_DIJR01000020.1, read as the reverse complement.
TGAAGAAAAGGACGATGGCACGCTCCATGAACACCATGTACCGGAACTGTTCACCAGGGCAGTACGTATTTCCCAAAACGCAGTAGCGTTAAGGAAATTCAAACCGGGAGAACGCGACCAGTACCTCTACCGGTTTGACCTGATACAGGATACCGCCCTAGATGAAAGCCGGGTGACCGATCGGGTAAATGATGGGGGGTTGATCACCGGAGGCATGCTGGATTTTGATACCGATAACGGACATGGCGTATATGTTACGCGCTACGCAAACCGGATTACCCTACTGGATACCAGCATGCGCATTTTGGCCACTGGCAATACCGTAGGCACATTTTCTAACTATACCTTAAAAAGCCAAACTGTAACTCGTGCTGGCGGAGCCAAGATTACCAACGCCGGACCGGCCTATTACGTCAACAAAGCCGTGGCGATCCATGACGGACACCTTTATGTGAACAGTTATGTAAAGGCCGACAATGAAACCGCCGAACAGTTCAGGGACAGCAATGTAATTGATATTTACCGCATGAACCCGTTAGAGCCGCAACGTTACCTTGGCAGTCTCCGGTTGCCCACGGAAAAGAAAGACCGCGTACGGAATTTCCGGATATATGATAATACCCTTACCGTACTTACTCCCAGAAAACTAAGATTATACCATATACCCGTAACTACAACTAAACCCACATCCAGCGAATCATGAAAACAACAACAGCACATACCGTTTATGCATTGACCCGCATCTTTATGCTGCTCTTCCTCTATTCGGCAGCGGTGAAGTTTCTGGAATTCGGTGAATTTAAGAGTGAACTGGCCAAGAGTCCGTTTCTTCATCCGATGGCCGGGTTTATGGCGTGGCTGGTGCCCGGCTCGGAATTGGTGATCGGCATTTCGCTCATTTTCCAGCGCACCCAGCGGTTTGCCCTGTACACGTACTTCTACATGATGGTTGCTTTCACGTGTTACGTATACCTGATGATGGAAAAGGCTTACTACCTACCATGTGCATGCATGGGAATAATTGACGACCTCGGGTGGGAAGCGCATCTGATTGTCAATATCATAATCACCCTATTGGTGTTGGTGGCTATTTTATTGGACAGCGGGAAATCCATCAAACGGATCGACAGGATCTCGATTCAGGACAAAGACGTTTTTAAGAAATTAACAATAATAACCCCCGGATGGCTGAAACCGTCCGGTCATCCGGGGGTAAATTAATAAAGACGGATTTTTAAATAACCCAAAATACTCACGCTATGAAACTAAAACGCGTAGTAACTATGTTTACCGCCATAGTGGCTGTAGGCACTGCACTTGCTGGGACCGCAGGTGCTAAAAATTTGTTGGTTGAACAAGGTTGGTATACCAATCAAAGTGGCAGCGGAAGTCCTGAAGCTACATCGACAAGTGCCGCTGAAAACATGTGTCCGGACGTAACGGATGAAACTTGTTTGTACCACTTTGATGAAGGGGCATCGACTCCCGACAGAAAGATCAGTGGACAATTCAGTAGTTAAACACTATTGAAACACTGTAAGTAACATGTGTCCATCAAGGTTGTCGGATTGGATTATCCCTCCCATAGACGAAGTGTCTAGGGAGGGATAATTCTATTTGATAACCAAAACCTTACAGTTTCTCTTTTGTTTCTCAAGTTTTAAGCCATACCTCTCCAACGCCTTCATCAGAGACTGTCTGGAATAGATGTCCATCAGACTTACATCAATATTTTCTGTGATCCCTGTTTCATTTATAATGGGTAGCCTTTGCTGCGAAAAGTCGCCGGTATAGTTAACGCCAAACTTTCCTAAGGAACTAATTAATGCCGATAGAGGCAAATTTGTAAGTACAATTCGGTCATTGACCTTAACATCCCTTGAGGGCTCTGCCCCTTTACTGAGTAATCGTTCCGGAGATTTAGACGTTAAGACAAGACAATCGACCATCCTTTCCTCAAAACGCGCATTCAACCCGAAGAAGTTCTTCAGGTCCCGTTGCATGTATTGGTAGCGGAGGGCAATATCGGCTCTATGAGGCGGTAAAATTACTCTGTAACTATAAGTATGTTTTACCCGCCAATCTTCGTAGTCTTGCTTGGTTGCCCCAATCGGGTAGTCAAGATTCTCATTGGGGTTTTCAATCAGAACCATATCTTTATAAGCACTGTTTAGACCAAAGTAGGCCATTCGGTAAAGTGCGATAACCGAGTAATTTCTGAATTCTAAAAAACGGTTTTCATATCCCTTCCTAGAGAAATCGGCCCCTCCGGTGATCCGCCAGTCATATCCCGATATCTGCGATCCGTATTGTACTGTGCTATCAATAGAAATCGTTCTTACATTCATTGAACCAACGTCGATGCTATCGACTACCATGCCCCTGAGGTCAAGCATTTTCAGCGAATCGTCTTTTTGGTAAAGTGTAAAAGGTAGTTTCCTTATCAAACGCTCGACACTTTCCATATTTATTGACGTTCCATCGGTAATCGCATTTATTTTATGGTCCGAGTCTATCAAAATGTAATGGGGGATTTCGCGGTGGGGAAATAACTTTCGTACCGTGCTGGACGGTTTGCAAAGAACCGTAGGAAAAGGGAAGTCAGTCCTATCTTTATAGAACATCCGGATTTTTTCCTCTTTATCCGAACTTAACAGAATAATCTGCAGATCATTCTTAAATCTTTGTTGGATATCCATTAGCTTGGGAAAGGCAGCGACACAGGGTGTGCACCATGTAGCCCAAAAATCAAGCAAAATAGCCTTGCCTTTATAATCGGATAGCCGAATTGTATCCCCTTCGAAATTGAGGATATCGCTAAGCAACAGTTCTGGAAGCGTGTCACCGACAGCCAATGGTTTAACATCCTTTATTTCCTGCCCTTTAATATTGGGACACTGCATCAGAAGTAGAAGATACAGGAGAACAGTTTTATATGTTGTGGTATATTTCATAAGATCAAACATTTCAATGTTTTCAATAGCCTGGATTTTGGGTTAAATTCTGGTTTGTCAAAAGCTGATTCAGCGGTATTGGCCAGAACTTATCAGTGGATTGCCAGCTATTGCCCTTTAATGGACCAAGGATGCTATCGGCGCGGCCGGTCCTTTTTAAGTCAAACCACCGATGTCCACCCCAGTCGTTAAATAATTCAAGTCTCCTTTCGTTTTCAATGGCGAGAAACACCTCTTCGTAGGAGAGGTTGGATGATAGTGGATTTGCGGTGGCTCGTGCCCTGATCGTATTCAAATCACTCACGGCGCCCAACAGATCGGAAAGGTGTAGCCGAGCTTCGGCTCTTATCAGAAACTGCTCGCTTACGCGGAATATCACGGTGTATTCAGTTCTTTCAGCGACCGGCGCTGACCGTTCCTTATATTTATGCGAAAAGAGGTAAGGGCCTGCATCCTTTACTCCTATCCACCTGTTTTTTCGTTCGTCTGTAGATCCAAAACTACCGTATAAGTTTTGTGGGAGTGGATAGGTGGGGATAGTGGCATTGGTTAGTGATGAGGGAATGTAATAATAGCCCGGGGTGTTTGCTGTAAGTGATGTTGCGGGGAAAAGCTGCCATATCGTTTCTCTACTTTCCTTTTTAAAAACCTCATCCAGAGTGGGCAACGGCAGGAATTTCCCTGATTCTATAATCTCCGTAGCTAGTTCGGCCGCCTTCTCCCATTGCTGCTGATAGAGGTATACCCTCGCCAGCAAAGAGGCGGCTGTCCACTTGTGGGGTCTTGTTCTTGCGCCCGCGTGGTCATCGGCTTTCAGAGCTCCCATGGCAAATTCCAAGTCCGAAACAATCAGTGCATAAACCTGAGATGTTTCAGTCCTCGGCATTGATTCATTCACACGATAATCCGTATTGATGGTTAAAGGAATATCTCCCCAGTAATTTACCGCGTGGAAGAGAAGGAACGCGCGAATAAATTTTGCTTCACCGGTCAGTGTTTCTTTTGCTGATACGCTGATTCCTGAAGAAGCTGCTATGCCTTCAATAGCACTGTTTGACTGGTAAATGTGTTTATAAAGATTACCCCATAACGAGTTTAGTTCCGAATTGTCAACTTGAATATTGTTGTCTCTGAATTGGATTATAGGATCCGAACTTCCGCTGTAATCCAATTCATCAGCACATAAGCCTGTTAGCCGTCCTTGAGAAGCCACAAATCCAAGATTGCTATACATCATATCGCTGTAAATACCGATTATTGCCAACGATGCGGATGTGCTGTCCGAGAAAACCGATCCGGTCTCAAGTCTATCATTTGGCGGATCAATAGCCAAATAGCTTTCGCAGGATATCGTAGCAAAGATTGATGTAAAACAAAGGAGCATCAAAGGGTATGTTTTTAGTTTCTTTTTCATAATCAAAATGTTAAAGGCTTAAATGGATACCAAAGGTGTACACTGCAAGAGTAGGCAGGGTCATACTGCCATGCCTCCCTGTTTCGGGATCCAAGCCCCTATAAGAGGTGAGCGTAAATAGGTTTTGGCCTTGGAAATAGAGTCTTGTCTCCTTCAACCTTATATGCCGTATGATATTTTTCGGCAGAGAATAAGAAATGTAAAGGTTTTTAAGCCTGATAAAGGAAGCATCCGATACCGGGGCATCCGAATAAGCGATATAATTATTGAAGGCGGTTGATGCTGTACCTGTCGTTGTAAACCGCTGAACATTTGTCGCCTGTCCCGGATACTGCCATCTGTCCAAAACCTCAATGGGCTGGTTTCTCCTTGTGCCAGGCGCAGAACCCCTCGCTAAGCTCCGCAGGTAATTGTACCCGTCCTGTTTTACAAACTGTAATAGGAAACTGAAATTCCAATTCCCGAAAACGATGTCGTTGCTTAATCCTCCATGGAATTTCGGCGTGAAATCCGCTACGACAATCTGATCATCCGGCAAAGAGGTTCCATTGAAAACATGTATACCAGTTTCCATATCTACACCGGTGTACTGGATTAACCTGACGATATTTAAAGGTTTCCCAATAACCAAGCTGTTAGCATAGCTTGATGTCTCCAAGCCCGGGAAATCAAGAAGTTTGTTTTTGTTAACCGTCAGGTTGACCGATGACGACCAGCTGAACTCCGCCTGCTTTACCGCGGTGGCAGAAAGCGTGAATTCCCATCCCATGTTTTGAACCAATGCACCATAATTACGCAAAATGGATGAAAACCCGACCTGATTAGGAAGCCTATAATTGATCAGCTGGCTATCACTACGGTGCCGGAACCAGTTAGCGTTGAAAAAAATGGCATTCTCCAATAGACCGATTTCAAGGCCTGTTTCAAGCTTCCGGTTTCTTTCCCAAGTATAGTCGGCGTTAAACAATCTCGACGGAATGTACCCAACCTGTCCTTCATACTGTGATGGATTGGCCCTGTAATTATCAAGGAACTGATAGTCTCCAATCTGATCATTGCCGGTTATTCCATAACTCGCACGCAGTTTTCCGAAGCTGAGCCATTTGGCCTGTCTTTTAATGAAGTTTTCTTCGCTAAATATCCAGCCCGTGCCGATCGCGCCGAAGTTGGCCACTCGTTTTTCAGGCCCGAACCTGCTGCTGCCATCCCGGCGGCCGGTAATGTTGAGCAGATATTTGTTATTGTAGATATAATTGATTCTACCGAAAAGAGCTTGGTAGCTGTATGTGGTGTGGGAAGTCTCTCCGGTAATGGAATTTGCAAAAGCTACGGCTTCAATTACAGCATCATTCGAAAAGCCATCCGCTACTATGAGATTTGCGTCCAGCACGTCATTTTGCAGTGAGGCCCCTAGAAGGATACTCAATTTGCCGTTGTTCTTGTGTCTTGTATATTCAAGCTGAGGCTCGAATATCCAGCTTTTGTTCGTTGTTTTGGCAAACCTAGAGGATGGTGTCGTGTTGGAATTGGGATCAAGGGACGCCTTGGGGCTTGTATCCATCTGGTTGAACTGGATCACGTTATATCCGCCGGCCAGCTTAAGGGACAGTTCTTCGAGGAACTTATATTGCAAGTTAACATTGCCGCGGAAAACATCGGTTGTTGCACTTGCTTTCTTCTTAAGATAGGTGAGCGGGTTTGAAAAAGCCCCTCCGTTTTCTTCCCAATTCAAGTTTCCATCTTCATCAAATAATGGTGGATTATTCGGTGATATTGTAATGCTATTGGTTAGGTCGTATCCGGGTAATTCGTTTTTGTCGAGACTGTAGTTACCAGCGACAATCGCCGTAAAACGGTTATCTTGCGAAGTGTGCGACAAATTGAAATGTGTTTTCCCTTGTTGATTTTCATAATTTCCCGGATATACAGAGCCCTGTCTATGATAATTTGCACTTACTAGGAATTGCGTATTGGGACTTCCCCCTGACAGACTTGCGTTTGCGTTAGTAAAATGTGCTGTGCCACCGATGAGGAGATCCTGCCAATCGGTATAGCGGGTCGTATCCCACAATACGATGTCCGGTGCATTTGTCGCGGTCGGTTCGACGCCGTCATTGGCAAAGGCCTCTTTTCGCATTGTCAGATACTGCTGCGTGTTAAGTAATTCCAGTCTTCGGGTAACCTGACCTGCGCCATGATAAACGGACGCATCCATCCTTGTTGCTCCCGTTTTTCCTTTTTTGGTTGTGATTAATATTACCCCATTTGCTCCTCTGCTCCCATATACCGCTGTTGCGTCCGCATCTTTTAATATTTCTATGCTTTCTATGTCTAAGGGATTTATATTGCTCATAGGGCTTTGTCCTTGATTAGCCAGTCCCGTCATCCCAGAGGTTATCTGATCATTTGGGTATGGAATACCGTCTATCAAAAACAACGGTTGACTCCCTTGGGAAATGCTGCTTTGACCGCGGATCTGGATATTAAACTTACCTCCCGGATTGCCACTTGACTGCTCCACCGTCATTCCTGGCACCCGTCCGGCCAGCGCAGCCAGCGGATTGCTCACAGCTTGGCGCTCAATATCTTCAGCATTGACCGTTACAACACTGCCCGTGTTGAAGCGTTTGGATACCTTACCATAGCCGATCACTTGCACTTCGTTCATGGAGTTGACATCCTCCTGCAGTTGTATGGAAACAGTGGTTTCTTTATTTAGATCAAAGGTGACTTCTAGCGGCCTAAATCCTACACAACTGATCTGAAGGATACCCGTTTTGGAATTAGTATTCAGATTAAATTCACCGTTCCCGTCAGCTAGAGCTTGCGTGACTCCCTTCTTGATGCGAATAGAAGTACCTGCTATCGGAGAGCCATCTTTAGACGAAGTGACCTTGCCGCTGACACGATGCGCGCTAGGAAGCTGCGCATTAGCGTATGACACGGCAATCCATATTAAAATCGCGGTAAAAATAGGCGGTCTTAGGTTTTGATAGGACAATAGTATTCCCCCACGGCTTTTGCCGTTGTTTTTTTTCATAATAATAGAAGTATCTAGTTAATTAAACTTTTGAGATAGTAACGTATGGCAGTTGCGAGCAATGTTCAGGTTGTTTGCGAACAGCACACAGAATCTTGAGACAACGATCTTACACGGGATATTTGATGATCTGTCTGTATCTTTCTGATGCTAGATCAGAGATAAGGCGATATGAGGTCTGCATAGAATAATTTTTTTTGAATAAAATATCCACATTAAAACGAGATATAACTTCTCTTATACGTACTGTAATATTCCAGTAAAACGCTCTTACTGCGTAAGAAGACGACACTTTTACAACAACAACAAAATACCCGATGCCGATACCAGGGTATGGTACCAACATTTCTTGGTATTTTACCGGCTGCGATGGGTATTTTACTATTTTGAACATCTTCTTTTTTTTCTTAATTTGCAATACAAAATTATTTAAAATGTTCTGTTTAAATAAGTTCCATATGGGAAGTAATACAATCAGAACTGAAACTTTTACAACCTGGGGGTAGCGCAGACTTAATAACGTTTAATATGGAAGATTACAAGACGAAGAATAAAAGCATAGGCAGAAATATTGCTAAGATCAGGAATTTCAAGGGGATCAAACAGGAAGCACTTGCGCATTCGCTCGGAGTAAGCCAACAGGCTGTGTCCCAATTTGAGAAAGAGGTCAATATCTCTGATGAGAAACTGTTAGAAGTAGCGAATGCTTTGGGGGTAACGCCTGAAATAATTAAACACTTCGATGAGGAAAAGATTTTTTACTACATAAACACAGTGACGGCTAATTCTGTCGGCGTAGTAAATGGTGATTACCATAACCATATAAATCCGACCGATAAATTGATAGAAGTTTACGAACGTCTGCTTGCAAGTGAAAAAGAGAAAATTGAATTGTTAAAAAAAATCGAAAACGCAAAATAGGTTGTTACTTTTGTAGTAACAATTAATAGGACTTATGGAAGAGACACCATTTAAACATAAAACGCCAATGGGCCGTAAACTTGCTAAAGCAAGACAACTTAGAGGCATTAGTCAAGAAGAGTTTGGCGAGAAGTTAGAAATGAGCAAATCTGCAGTTTCAAGGCTAGAAAACAGCTATGAAATTGAAGATGAACTCTTAAAACAAGCATGTGAAATACTAGATGTATCTGTTGAAGGGCTTAAAAGTCTCGATGAAGAAGCTGCTCTATATTATACAGTGAATTTTTATGATGAAAGTGCGAAAAACTCGGTTATCAATTCGCCAAATGGGACGCAGAATATTTATCCACTTGAAGAAACAATAAAATTTTTCGAAAAAGAACTTGCCAGAGCAAGAAAGGAGTTCAAAGAAGAACTTGTAAAAAAAAATAAATAGTTATTCCACAACTATTAAAAAATATTGGAGAGCCATTCTGTGGCTAAGAAGCCTTCCTCGAGGATACGTTCAAATCTGCTATTCACCCCTGTGCGAATAGCAGATTTAGAATAAAAAATACTGCTGAATAAAATTCCAAAACCTATTTTTCTTTGTTCTTGATGGCAGTCACCTCAGCTCTGATTTCCTGCGCAAGGGTTTTGATTTCCTGAAGACCTTTTCTTACCCGTGTTCCTGCAGCACTGTTCCCATTTTCAAAAAATTTAGTAGCGTCACTCTCCAATGAGGTTACCAGTTCTTTCAATTTGTTAAAATTTTCCATGTTTTCGTTTTAGCTTAATTTCGATAAAATTACCTTATTTTAGAATGCAACCAAAATAATGCCAATAGACGCCTAGAATCCAAACTGGCTCATAAAATCCGTCCTATATTCCGTTCCTTTCTTAAAACTAATGGTCTAGATGTGGCCTTTCGATTCTGCATTATCTTGGACACCCCGCAGATCACATTAAGAATCATTTCGACAACTGTTGATTGAACATGGTTTCAACATGATGGGAATTCCGCCAAGTCCTGAAAGAAATGAATCGAAACGGATCCCCATCTCCTGTATTCTACACCGATGAGCACCGGACTGCTATGCGGGTGACACTGCCAATACATGAGCTTTTCTTAGAAAAGAAAGATAATAACGACAAAATAGAAATGAATGCAGAAATGAATGCAGACCTTACCTCTAAACAAGAGAAAGTATTTAGATACTTGAAAAATAATCCTACGACCAGTTATCGGCAGATGGCAAAGGATCTTAACATATCTGAATCGACCGTACTAAGATACATCCGTATATTAAGAACGAACAATTTTATCGTTCATGAAGGCCCTAATAAAGGAGGGCAATGGAGGATTCTGAAGGATATGAGGTAATGTCCTGCAAATCCACCTATTCCATTTATAAATTTTGGAAAAATCGGCATCCCCATGTAACCGGAACCACTTTCTTTGAAACCAAAAAACGGCCAGCCGATAATATGCGCAACTAAATCCCTGTTCTGCAGAAATTGGACAAGTGGACAAATTGATCGTTCACCGGGGTCAGATTGCTAAAAATCATATGACATTTTGACCGTACATATGGATAAAAATACTGCCGGTTATATAACGTTGCTAACACTTTTGTTAAATTTCTGTTATGTTACGCAAGCGACGGAATCTTTGCATCCTTTTTGCCATAGACTAGGTATGAAGAAAATCTTAATGGTCCTGAGTTCGCAATCCACCCTGCTGGAGACCAATGAGCCGACAGGCGTTTGGCTGAGTTCATTCACCGACGCCTATTATGAATTTTTTGATACGGGATACGAAGTCACCCTGGCTAGTCCAAAGGGTGGGCATATACCCATTGACCCTACCAGCGAAAAGCTTGAATATTCCACTGCCTCCACATCCCGTTTCCTTGGCGATGGTGTTGTTAAACTAGAGCTGAAGAATACCTGGAAACTGGAAGAAAAACCGGTATCGGACTATGACGCGGTCTTCTATGCGGATGGTCATGGGGCGATGTTCGACCTGGCTCATGATGCTGCTAACGCTGCGCTGGTACTTGCTTTCTTTGAGGCGGAAAAACCTGTTGCCATGGTGGGCCATGGTGCCGCGTCACTGATCTGGGCGGCTGAACTGCACCCGGAGTTGCTGAAAGGACGGCGGTTGACCTGTTTCAGCAATACCGAGGAGGCATTGCTGAAACGGCATCACCACATTCCGTTCGAATTGAAGGATCACCTGAAAGCAATGGGGGCTTTGTATGAAAAGGGCATCGTCCCGTTCACATCATTTGTAGTGATGGATGGGATATTGATTACCGGTCAGAACCCCGCTTCATCACAGAATGTGGCACAGGCAGTTGTCAATGAATTGGAAGGACAGCTCGTTTAGCCTATGGACAATCCTGCACCACTTTCGCATCACAGCCTGCCCGGCCTGTCATTGCGGGTTAACCATAAGGGCACCGATTACTTTTTTAGGGTGATTGAACCCAAACAGATCACCGGTGATTCCACACGCCTGTCGTTACTTTTGAACGGCCAGCCCCTGACCATGCAGCGGCATGGGCAATGCTGGCGATTTGCAGACCCCGCGACAGCGCTGGAAGAAGAGCTGGCACAGGTTATCTGGCGGGTACTGAGCCTGAGATACAGGCTCTGAATCGGTAACAATATCAAAGCCTGACGATGAGGATAATGATAACCACTGTATGTTGTGTCATTCCGGAGTAAATGAGATTGGTTATTTTCAACTAAAAAACCACTACAATACGTAATCAGATTACTGTGCAGTGGTTCAGTTGGTCAATAGATATGACCTAGATCGAAAGTGTTCCATATGACTTATCAGATGTGCATGGAAAACGATGATTAGTCGGCTTTCACTTTTTCTTTTTTGGCTACTTTTTCAGCCTTCGGCTTGATGGCGCTTTTCTTCACACCGGAAGTCAGGATTTTGCTTGCTTTTTTAACTTTCCTTTTGAATTTCTTCTTACCGACACTTGCTTTGATGTCAGAAAATGTACCGTCTAACAGTTCCGCTGCCCAGGTTTTCAATGAAACCTCTTGTACTTTTTTTGTGTCTTTTTTCTCTTTTGCCATAGCTTGAAATGTTAATATGAAATTAATACAAAGTTAACACTAATAAAGGACTGACAATATTAAGTTTTACTTTTGATAATGGATGATAAACTGTGCTTAAAGGGGGCATTATTGAACTATTAAACAACATAAAACATTAAAAAAAGCACTTAACAATTACTTAACCTACAGAAACTTCGCGAAACACCGCTGAATAACGGACGATACACACTGAGGAATCCCGACATCACTTCCTCATTTTTAAACGGTTTTCCGTGGAAACGATAAACCGGGGACCGACGTTCATTTTTTGGATTAAACCGAACAGTGACTAAACAGCAATTCCCGACCGGGGATGTCGGGAATGCATACTAACCAATTATAAACCTAAATTATGATACCGTAAAGATATATCGGATCTACCAAACCTACAATGGGGAGCATACGATTTCATGATTTCTTAATAAGGCAACACGCCAAACTTCTTTCAAGATAACCCTACTCTGTACTTGCCAACGTTTCAGCGATGCCATCCCTGTATTTTGTGGGGGTGAAACCAAAAGCTTTACAGAACTTATCGCTATTGAAAAAATAGTCCCGGTCATTTTGGTATTGCATCTCCTTCAACTCCTTAATCGTCCGGTCAAACAAACCTCCTATAGATAATATAAACGGAGACAGCACCCGGTAGGAACCTTTCTGGTTCTTGATGCTATTTGCCAGTTCAACGAATTGATGACCGCTAAGCCGTTCGGACGAAGTAGGCAGATGCCAGACCTGATTATAGGCACTCTTGGTATTGCCGAGGATTGCCGTAGCCCTGGCGGCATCAGGGATATAGGTAAAAGAATGAATCTTATGGGGATTGGCTTGCCAGTTTGCCTTCTTGCCGTTGGAAACCGCATTCAAAACCAGGATATTCAAAATTCCATTCTTAGATCCGGGCCCGTAAAAATCGGCACTCCGCGCGATCACGGCTTTGAGATTTCTGGTATGTATCGCTTCAAAGATATGCCGGACAACCGCCAAGCGGACGGCACCTTTCTCCGAGGTAGGAACCATCCGGCTGTCTTCGGTCATATTTGGTATAGCCTCCTTATCATACATATACACATTGTCGAAAAAGACCAGTTTGCTGTTGTGATGAATACAGGCATCGACTACATGACGTATAATGACCGGCCACTGTGCTTTCCAGACCCGAAGATCATATTTTAGCCCCACCGTAAGGTACACGATCTCCGAACCTTCTACAGCATCGGATACCGCACGGGAATCCAAAAGGTCCGCAGCAACCAACTCATCATTTCCGTTCACTTGCCGGGGATGTCGCGCTACCAAACGGATTTTTTCAGTGAACTGTTTAAGTTCTTTTGCAAGTAGGTTCCCGATATCACCCCCCGCGCCTAATATAGTTTGCATGGCCATAAGTCTTTACACAATGATAAAGATAATCAACGTATCCTATGGCAGAATGTGTGTTAATTTTTAGTGAATCCTACAGGATTACCATCAGATCGAAGGCGGTCTGAACGGATCAGGACTTTCTCTTTTTGCACGAAAACTTTAATTCCGGCACCAATTTCGGGCATTGGCTCCGAGACGTACCAAAAAATTCCGGCATAAACACGATCCATCCCCATCACCCTTCATTTATTCCGTTGCTTTTTGGACTTGCTCACCAATGCCCGCGCGAAGCACCATAATTAATTCTTTTCAAAAACTTCAAAAAATTAGATTATGGAAGCGAACAGCACAGCACAAGCAATGCACACCGTAGCCGAGGTACAGCTTGTTTACAAAACCAACGTAAAGCCATCCATGAGGCCAAAGGTCAACTCGTCAAGATTAGCCTATCAGGTATTGTTGGAAAGCTGGGATGAAGATCGCATCGAATTTGTCGAGCAGTTCAAGGTCTTGCTGGTCAACACCGCCAATAGGATACTCGGTGTCTGCGAAATCTGCACAGGTGGAGTAGCCGCTACATACGTAGACATCAAGCTCATCATGACAGCAGCACTCAAAGCGAATGCAACGGGTGTGATACTTGCCCACAACCATCCGTCCGGCAACTTGCAGCCCAGCAATGCCGATAAGGAAATCACCAAGAAGATCGTAATGGCTGGGCAGATTTTGGAGATCCGGATACTTGACCACATTATTGTCACGACCGAGGGATATTTTTCGTTTCAGGATGAGGGGTTGCTTTGGCCCCCTTCTTTGCTATAGGATCAGCCTTTGTCTACCAATTTGTTTTGTGAGGCAATACCTGCTAATCAATTCATTCTTTTCTGCATTTGTTCGGGTGTTGGTTTGAAATCCGAAATATCCCTTAGTCTGAAAATTAATGTAAATTCTTTCATTGTTTTAAATTTCAAATTAAATATACCCTAATGATGACCAGGTTTACGGAATGGGACAGGGTTTTTAATTTTTACACATAGCATCCCGACTAATAGCTACTTAAGTAATGAAAACATGAATACCCAATATACTACTTTAGCAATATTTCATCGTAGAATTTATCCATCCAGTTATCTTGAATACATCGATCTCAAAGTTTAAACCGCCTTTTTTTAGGTGCATGACCCTTTGATAAAGATTGGATATGGGACAGTTTGCATTGCTTTTTTGGTAAAAGTTGCTTCGTTTTTTATTACCAATGTTGCGATATTTTGCCCGGACTGTTCTATTTTGGAAAGCATCATCATTCCGCCCGCAAATTCGGCAGCCATACCTTCTACGGCCCAAAACATACTTTTAAAAGGGTTCTGGTTCAGGAAATCGAGTTCCACTGAAGTTTGCATCTCATTATCGCTGAAGCTTTCAAGTCTTACGCCTGCAATCCAGGCAATAGGGATTTGGGAGGTCAACAATTGTTTAAAGGTTTCCCGGTTCATAAAAAATATCTATTTGATTTTTGAATTTGACGATTTAATTTGTTTTTAACATTAAGGCATTAAGATTCGTTAAACCTTCTTATCCTTAATCTATTAATGCTTAAACCGTTCTGCAATTTTCAGGTTTCTATCCAATGCCGAACGGTATTCTGCTTTCAATTGCGTTATCAAATCCGAAACGGTCGGTACAGAATGAATACCGGCACTTCCCTGTCCTGCAGACCAGATGTCTTTCCAGGCTTTTGCATTTTCGTTGCTCAGTTGCGAAAAATCTTCCTGTACTTTTGCGTCAGTATTGACCTGATGTGCTTCAATACTCTTTTTCAGAAAATTGGCATTTACACCCGAAATACTGTCGGTATAGACAATATCATCGATCCCTGAATCAATGACCATCTGCTTGTATTCCTGCCGGGCAAGGGATTCTTTGGTAGCGATAAAACAAGTTCCCATATAGGCAAAATCGGCTCCTATGGTCTGTCCGGCGAGTATATCGTTGCCCGTATTCAGGCTTCCTGCCAGCAATATCGCACCGTTGTAAAAACTTCTGATTTCGGCAACCAATGCAAACGGACTGGCAGTTCCGGCGTGTCCGCCTGCTCCGGCAGATACACAGATAAGTCCGTCCACACCGGCTTCGGCAGCTTTTTCGGCGTGGCGTTTTTTGATGATGTCGTGGAATACAAGTCCGCCATAACTGTGAACGGAATCTACCAGTTCCTTTACCGCACCTAATGAAGTAATCATAATCGGAACTTTGTATTTTTTACATAATTCCAGATCGGGAAGGATACGAGGATTGGTCTTATTGACGATAATGTTTACACCGAATGGGGCGGGTTTAATACCTGTCTGCTGCTCGAATTTCTCCAGCTCGGAAGTGATTTCTTCGAGCATTGCTTCAAACCGTTCGCTTGTTTTGCCATTAAATGCTGGAAAAGTACCCGCAACTCCGTTTTTACAGCATTCGATGACGAGTTTTGTCCCGGAAACCAAAAACATAGGCGAGGCGATAACAGGAAGACTCAGTCTTGATTTTAATTCTTCTACAGTCATAATTTATATGCAGATTATTTTTTTACGGCTTCTTCAATTTCTTCCTGTAGTTTTTGGATTCTGCTTTTCAAATCGTGACCAAGTTTCTTCGGAAAATCCTTGATTTTTTTCAAGTCAAAAGCTAAAAAGACAGAAGAGATTCCTGCCAAAATAAAAGCTGAACCGGTAAGCACAACCAACGAAATCCCGGAGAAAAAAGGATTGGCAATCAGCATAAAAGAAAGAAGAATTCCCAGTACGCTCCAAACCGCCAGATTGCCCCAACGTAAAATGCCTATATCCCTCAAATCAAAGGAGAATCCCAAAAGCTGAAAAGAACGGAACATCAGGACGAATCCCGCCACAAACGGAAGAATAGTTATTGAAATTCCCGGATAGATAATCAGATAAATTCCCATCAGAAAGGATAACAATCCGCTCACCAAATACCAACCCGAACCGCTGATTGACTTTCTGTTGCTAAGGCTGAAAATAATGTCAAATAATCCGGATACTACAAAGGAAATGCTGAACAGTACCGAAAGCGTGACGTAAGTTTCCAAAGGTGCTGTGAAGACATAAATTCCACACACAATTAGAAGAATTCCCAAAATCAACGGGAGATACCAGTACTTCACCGAATTGGTGAATGATTTTAAATAATTTGCCATAATTCAATTGTTTTACACTGCCTACTTTGTGATCCGGTGTTCGGCTTTTCCGCTATTTTTAATAATGTGAATCAATTTATCTTTTACTTAGTCTCCACCTTTCCATCTAACTATACAAAATTCAAAAAAAAGACCTTATATATAGTTTTCATTTTGAGCTTATTAATGTTCAAAAAGACGTTTAATGATAAATCTTTGGCAAGTTTTTTACATATAAAAACTTATGAAATTTCTTTATTAATCTTTCTCCGGTTTTTACGACTTATGATTAGCTTGTTGTTGAAGCCTACTCTGATTCTTAAAAGACGGTATCTTGTCCTGCCGTAATAAATCAACGGTGGAAAAAAATTGTAGTTGTTTTTGTCCACGAGTGTGATGTTGAATTCTTCAGATTCAGCCAAAGATTTAATGATATTGATTCCTGCAAAACCGCCGCCAATGACAATGATTTTTATCGGATCATGTAATTTATTATTTGACATAATTTCATTTTTTGTTTGAATTGATACGTATTAATTACGACTGACTATATAGGCTTTTTGCTTATTTTCTATTCCTTTCAGCGTTAGAAATACAGGATGGAATGTATATATTTCTGTGTTATCTAAATGTTGATGGAAATTATCGGATACCAATACATCTGCCTGGTTTTCTTTACACGCAGCCTGTAAACGCGAGCAGAGGTTTACGACATTTCCGTGATAGGCAATTTCCCTTTTGTAGTTTCCTACCATTGCCACTGAAACTTTCCCCGAATGTAAAGCTGCCCTGAATGCCGGAGATATGCCGTATTTGACTTCGTAATATTGTTTTCTGTTATATAAAAAAACAGTATAGGCGTAGTACAGATCAATGCACTTTTGATAGTCGAAATTTGCGGAAACTCTCCAGGTAATAACGGCTTCATCACCCACAAACTGATAGATTTCTCCGTTATATTTCAAAACGATTTCCGACAAATCCCAAAAGCAGTCCTGTACATATTTACTGAAATTCAGATGTCCCATTTTTTCTGCACACGGAGTGGAATTTTCCATATCCAAAAACATAAATACACGTGTTTCTTCTTTGGGAATGCTATAGGTGTTTTTTATAACATTGAAAAAATAGTTTTCGCCCAGATTACGTCTCAAAAGAATCAGCAGCCCCAGCAGATATTCTGTAGACAACGTATAAATGAAAACGGTATCGGCTACGTTTTTGCGATAAGTGGTGATCAAATCCGTCTGATTTACTTCAAGTGAACTGTCCCTGTCTAAAAACAAAAAGACAAGATAGATCAGTGTAGATAATAGCAGGAAAATCAACAACCTGATTATGGCGGTAAGAGCAATTTTCTTTCTCCGTAACCGGGGATAAACGAATGTATGTAACATTCCCAAAAGTATTCCCAATGGTACAGTAACAAAAAACGATACTTTGTACAGCCATTTTTTTGACAGGTATTCCCTAGGAATATAGATTTCGGATAAACAGTTGTCCGGAACATCGTTGAATTTTATATACAGAAAAAAACTTGTAATCAATATCCAACCGATGGCTATATAAGCAACCTCTTTTAATTTGTGAATAATAAGGTTACGGTCCATTTGTGCCATTTTTTGTTTTTCCGTTAAAAAGCAGATTCAAAAGCGTTTCTGTCGCGATCATTTGGTTTTCTCCGACTCTATTTGGTTCAATTTTCTGAAAAGAATTGAAAACAATATGAAAATAAGCCGTAAGCGAAAAAAGAACAATAAGAAATTCGAAAGGACGGTACCGGATGACCGCTCCTTTTTCTATTGCCGATGAAATTTCCGCCAATAAACTTCCGATATGGATTTGTTTCGCATCAAAATACGTCTTGGAAGCATTATTTTCATTAAACCGGGTAACAGCATAAACATCCAGATAAGGATATTTCTGAAGAATTTCTGAAGATTCATCGATATATCTTTCTACTTTTTCTTTCAAAGACAGGTTTTCTTCGGTTAAATTTCGAAATCTCGGAACAATAAGGCCGTCTGTAATTTCCCGGAAACCCTGATCGATCAGATTGTCTTTTGTCCTGAAATAATAATGAATTGCTGTATGACAGATCTTGGCTTTTTGGGCAATATTCTCTAATGTCAAATCGAATTTTCCTTCTTTTACCAATAATTCCAAAACCGCTTGTTTTATCTGCTCTTCTTTCATTTTTTATTTAAAAAGATTAGTAAAAAGCAAAGTTAAGCAAAACGATTAAATCCGTTGCTATACAATGTTTTATAAAGAAGTAGTCTTTATTTGGAACTCGGTGTCAGATAGGTTTTGGGCTTGAAATGACAAAGTTAAGTTACTAATTCGTTACCGATTAATAGAGGTTCCTTAATAGCTTAAACGGTTATATTTCAGTGTTTTGCACTTATTTTTATATTTCCTTGTAACTCAATGTAAATTAATTTTAAACATTAAACATTTGAGTTATGACGCAGACAAAAAAATCAACGTTCAAACTGCTTTTCTACTTGAAAAAGAACGAACTGAAAAAAAATGGTAATGCTCCAATTATGGCACGTATTACCATTGACGGAACACCTAAAACTTTTGGGACAAAGTTAGAAATTGACCCTAGCAATTGGGATCTAAAATATGGAAGAGTTGAGGGCAAAAGCGCAACAGCTTTAAATATTAATAAAAAGTTGGATAACATACGTGGGCGTATCGACAAAATTTATGAAGATATGCTGAAACACGAGGGCTTTGCTACTTCCCAAAAAGTAAAGCTCTCATTCTTGGGTGTTGGTGTAATGGATGATGCAATTCTAAAAGTCTTTAACGATAAAAATGAGGATTTTAAAAAATTAGTTGACAAGGAAGAACGTTCACAAAGCACCTACAACAAGTACATCACGGTTTATAATCATCTTACCACTTTTATCAAAGAACGCTATCATCGTGATGATATGGCCTTTCGGGAATTGACTGGAGATTTTATTAGGGAATTCGATTTTTATCTTCGGTACGATTTACAATCTACACATAATACGGTTTGGGTTTACACGATGCCCGTACTAAGTCTGGTAGAATTGGCTATAAAAAAAGGTTTGATACGTGATAATCCGTTTCAAGATTATGAAATTAATATGGAAGAAACCGACAGGGGTTATATTCTTAAAGAAGATGTAGAAAAACTGATGATGTGTGCACCGCCCCACCCACGGTATGAGCTTGTGAAAGATCTTTTTATTTTCAGTTGTTTTACCGGACTTGCTTATGCGGATATTAAAAAACTAACAAGGAACAATATTCAGTCTTTCTTCGATGGCCATCAATGGATCATCAGCAGAAGAAAAAAATCAGATATTGCTTCTAATGTTCGATTAATGGAAATCCCAAAACGTATTATAGAAAAATACCTCGGTAGCACTCGTAATGAGTTTATCTTTCCAGTTCCAACTAATGTAACCTGCAATACTCACATTGGCAAATTAATTGAAAAAGCTGAAATTATTACAGAACAAAAAGTAACTTTTCACACCGCAAGACACACATTTGGAACGATGTTTTTGACCGAAGGCGTACCTCTTGAAAGCCTTAGCAAAATGATGGGACATAAAAACATTTCAACTACACAGATTTATGCTAAAATTACCAGCCAAAAGATTAGTAAGGATATGGATTTAGTAGCTCCTAAATTTAAGGAGATTGAAGAAGCGTTTTTACAGGTTATATAGTTAATCACAATTTGATAATTACTAGCAGAACTTAACGGTTCTGCTTTTTTTATGCCCATATTTTATAGCCAAAGCACATTTACTTCGCTCTGCTATTCCCTTTCTGTAAAAGAGCTTTTCGGCTACTTCTGGAACAGAAGATTAAAAAATGTTGCCATCTACGCCTCCCACACAAATACATTTTCTAATCCTCTGCTAGTGTGGCTTTGATAACCCACCGCTTTAAAAAAGTGTTTTAAAAATTCAGCGAATTGGAAGTGTTATTTCAATTCACTGAAAACCATTTCTCAATGCCATCTTCTTGGCTTCCACATTCATTTTATCCAAAGACCCGTATGCTTTTTTGTCCCATTTCAAGAGCAAAGGTATTTCCGTGTTCTTAACGCATCACAAAGGTCAAGCAAGTTTGGAAAATAATCTCCACCCGTTGGGTAGTATTTTTTTCCAAAACCTTGGTGATGCTAAACACGAACCTTTTATGCTCGTGAAACGAAACATAGCATACTCCGGCTCTTTAAACGAATAAAAAAAAATGTCAGATATGAAGATTAAAAACATTGGAAATGGTAATGAAACGAAACAGCACCTCCTCTCATTGCCGAATAAATCAAAAAAAAATCAAAATCAATAACTAAAAATTAAAGAATATGAACATCACAGGAAGATTGACAAGGGATGCGGAAGTACGCATAACGTCACAGGACAAACAAGTAGTAAACTTTTCAGTAGCGACCAACGACAGCTACCGTAACAAACAGGGCGAACGCATAGAGCAAACAACCTATTTCGATTGCTCCTATTGGATAACCCCGAATGTAGCCAAGCTACTCACAAAAGGTACTTTGGTAGAACTATCGGGACGAGTAAGCACAAGAGCGTGGACAGGTAATGATGGAGAACCAAGAGCAGGACTGAATTTCCATACCTCTCAAATCAAATTGCACGGAGGTGGCAAAAAATCGGAAACGGCACAAGCTACCACAAGCACAAACAATAGCAAGGCAGAAGACGACCTCCCATTTTAATCAAGAACATTCAATCATTTTTAACATCAAAATTTCTAACATTATGGCACATAATATCAATTTTAACGAGAGAACAGGACGTTATTCATTTTTTAGCGTACAACAAAAAGCATGGCACAACTTGGGGCAAATCGTGAAGCAATACCCGACAAGCGAGGAAGCTATCAAACACGCAGGGTTAGATTACGAAGTCGTAAAATCCCCACTTTTTACCAAAGGTTCGGGCATTATCGAAACGGCTAACGGTATAGAGATAGGCAGTAGAGAATTAGAAGTTCCTAACTATTTCGCCAACATTCGCACCGATAACAATAAGGTATTGGGAGTAGTCGGCAAGGATTACCATATCGTACAAAACCGTGAAGCCTTTAATTTCTTTGATGCTATTGTAGGTGGTGGCGAGGGCATTCTGTACGAAACCGCAGGAGCATTAGGCAACGGAGAACGTATTTTTATCACAGCCAAACTGCCTGACTATATCCGTGTAGGCAATGGCGATGATGTTACGGAAAAATACATTTTCCTAACCACTTCGCATGATGGTAGCGGAAGTATCACAGCCGCATTTACACCAATCCGTATCGTTTGCCAAAATACCTTAAACGCTTCATTACGCAATATGACCAATGTTGTCCGTATCAAACACACTTCGGGAGCAAAAGGACGTATCGAGAACGCTCACAAGATTATGGGACTTGCCAACACATTGAGCAACCAATTAGAGGGAATTTTCAATGAATGGGCAAAAGTAAAGGTAACAGACCGAGAGGTTAAAAAGCTAATTCAATTGGCACTTTGCCCGAATAAGGAAACCTTTGATTTAATCAAAAAAGGTGCGGAAGATGAAATTTCAACCGTGTTCAAAAACACCGTTGAAGATGCTTTTGCATACGCAATGATAAGCGACACCCAACAAATGGATACGACAAAAGGAACATTGTTCGGAGCTTATAATGCGGTTACAGGTTACTATCAGAACGTAAGAAATTACAAGAATGATGAAGCCAAGTTGCAGAGCATTGTATTGGGTGGCACTGCTCAACTCAAATCACAGAAAGCATTTGAATTGTGTAATGGTTTTGCTTTAGATGGTGCAGAAACCCTAAACCTTAATTAAATAACAACAGGCTACCGCTTTAATCGGTGGTAGCCTACTAAAAACAAAAGTTATGGCAAATTGGTGCAGTAATACAGTTGTATTCGAGGGGAAACCCGAAACAATCACAGCAATACAGGAACTTTTTCAATCAATGAAGGAAAAGGAAGAAAAAATCGAAGAAGGACAATTACCCGAATTTATTTCTAAAGATAATGGTGGTTATTTCTTCAATATCTATTGGAATGAAGGCGATGAAGGACAATTTCAATATGAAACAAAGTGGTCACCAAATATGGAAATCATTCAAAAGATAGCGGAGCATTACGAAGTGAATTTCACACACGACTATGAAGAAATGGGCAATCTTGTATATGGCAGGGCAACATTTTATGACAAGCTACTCACAGATGTTTATTTGGAAGACGTGGATTTTGAGCAATACGAATTTGATGAAGAAAACGAAACCTACCATTTTGAGGGTAATGATTACGAAAGCGATTACGAGATATTAGAAAACTTGTTGGAGCGGAAAATTAAAATTCAAGAAACTTAAAACCAAAGGCAATGGAAACAAGAACAATAGCTACAAAGTTTGTACGCCAAGATGTACCCGAATTGGCAACCCTGCAAAATGCAAAGGTTTACCTATTAAGGGAAAAACTGAACAAAGGCGACAAGTTGAACCGAGCCGAAAAAAATTGGCTTGCCGAAGCAGTAAACCGAAACGCCTATTTCAAAAGAGCCGTCCCGCTTATGGGTTATCGTTTTGGTTTCTAGGATGTTTTAAAATCCTATATCGTAAAGCAGTACGGCAGTTGGGCAGAATACAACGCTCCCGACAAAACAAGTCTTAGAAGTATCATTTATGGTAGGATTGACCAAATAGCGGAAATCAGCAAATAACACTTAAAGCCAAGTACGATGAAAATCATAGATAAAAAAGGGAATTGGATTGAAGTTACCGACCTCATAAAAGCTATTCAACAAACAGGTTGGTATAAAGAATATCAGCACGACCCACCAACAGAAACAGACAAGGAAAGACAGGAATATTGGGCAGATATGCACGAGAAACTTAAAAAAGAAAAAAGTATTAACAATTAAAATTTTAGAACGATGAACACCAATTTTTTCAATCAGATACAGCAGTTAGACTTTACAGGAGTATTACAACTGAACATTTCAAAAGGAATAGAAAGCAACCTAATTGTAACAGTATTGCTCAATAACGAACAATGCGGAGATAGTGCAAAAAACCTAATTCCACCATTGACCTTTAACGCCACACCCCAGGAGTTTGACGAGGGATTTTTTGAGCAGATAACCACACCTATACAAAAGGTATCGAGCTTAATGGTGGATATGGAGAAATTTCAAAAGCAACTTGATGAAGCCAAAGCACAATCGGCAATCGAGAAAGCAAAAACCGAAAAAGAGAAAAAAGAAAAAGAAGTCAAAGACAAGAAGTTTAAAGATGCAATGGCAAAGGCGGACGAGTTGGAGAAAGAGGGCAAATTCCGTGAAGCGTGGATAAAAGTTCCCGATATAACGGAGTTTCCCGAAAAAGCAGACGAGATACGCAAACGCAAAACCTCATTATCAGACAAGTTTGCCACGCCGAGCCTTTTCGGAGCAATTGACGAAACAAAACCCAAACTTCTACAAGCGGAAGCAGTTGCGGACGATTATCCTATTGATGAAGCGGACGAAGAAGAATAAAAGTGTTAACCCCAAAATTAGAAAGTTATGTTATTAGCAACCCAATTAGAGCGAGTGTTTATACTCAAAGATAAAGGACAGGACATCAGACTGACCGACCCCGAACCACGTTGGAGCGTGGAAGCCGTAATGAATTTTTACGCCAATATGTACCCGATTTTGACAACAGCAAAAGTATCTGCACCACAAATAAAAGACGATGCAGTCGAGTACAAGTTTGAGAGTGTAATGGGTACGAAAGGTTAACCAAATATTAAAGCGATGAATTATGCAACGCAACATCATATCGGGAACTATCAGCATACCCGAACAGAAACGACAACGGCAATTGCACCGACAGTTGGGCGAGTTCGCCAATTTGATGCAAAGACCAAAGGACGCAAACCAAGTGCAGAAAGACAAGCAGAAATCCGTACCAATAGCAATGCTACCAATGGTATTCTAAAGTGTACGTTTCTGCCCAAACTAAAAACGGCATCATCCGTACAGGCTTGTCAGAAAACGGAGAGGGATTTTTACAAGTCCCTTTCCAAACTTGCCAAGCATTACAGGATTGAACCAATGCAGACCAACAGTTTTAAGTTTCCCTACAATATAACATTGGCTATGTGGGATATGGAAAACAAAGTAAAGCGTACCAACAGCAATTGGGATGGTTTCAGATTGGTAAAGGATAGCAGGAAAACCTATTTTATAGGCGAGGAACGATACAACACAGGAACAACCTTGTATTACATTCCCGTTGTGCCACTCTTTAAAATGCTCAAAGACCCAAAGCGTAAAAAGACCGCACAGCTTTTACTATCGGTATGTAGTTATCTGTATCATATCGCTCAAATTCCGTATTACAGGCAGGAAGAAAGTTATCTATATTGGTTGTACGAAATGATGACAGATTGGGTGGAACAAGACGAGGAAACGGCAGAAACCGAAACCAACAAACGTGAATTGAGAAATGCCGAATACATTGGCGATAAAATAGAAAAAAAGCTATTTAACCGTATCAATCTAAAGGTATTTGAACAGCGTTTGAACCGATTTAAAATTGCTGATGCGTTCGATAACGGATGCTGGCAAGTGGCTTGTAATGCGTTTGACCTTTTTACTGAATATCCGAATGCAAGCATTTTCCGAAACGCACCAATATCCGAAGAAGACCCTTATAATGATGATGACGAGAATGAAATAATCGGAATGGAAAAATACATTTCATTTATTGCAGATACTAAAGGCTGGTTGTACGAAAGTCTTTCAGATACCATCAACAATGAATTTAACGAGTACGGAGCAATGGCAGAACCTACTATTTCCAAGCGATTTGACGGAAGTGAAATACCAACAGCAAACCTTGATTTTGAGAACCGTTTATTTGGTTTATTGAATGATTTGAGTGGATTATTATATGAATACAAAACGATAGAAAAATGAACACCTTAAACGACATAACCAAAGACTTCGGCACATTGTACCATCCAAAATCTGCTTTAGTTTTCTACGAAGCCAATGGAAAAGATACCGATATGTTCGTGGAGCATTTTGATATGGACAACAATGGAATACCTATCAATGCGCATCCATTAACTGTAAAAGAAGCCAATGTATTGGCTAAGTCCTTACAGACCGATGATGAAAAGAACCAAGCTTTTTTAAAACCAAAAGGGATATTGCCCACTAATATTCTGCATATCAATCCGAGTGCTGAAAAAGCCACGGTATTATGGTACACGAAAGCAAAGCAAAGACAACTTTATTTTGTGGACAGTTTGGGCATACCCAACGGAAAAGCACAAGTACCGCCAATGCTTTGGTTGGCAAGCAAAAACAGCCTTTCTGTATTTGCTTTGGCAAACGACAGAAGACCCACCGAGAAAACGCCTTTGCATTATGCACCTTTCTTCAATATCTACGAAAAAGGCAATGTATGTATGGGTACTGTGGGTATTGACGTCAAAAATTCGGCTTCGGTTGAGGAATTTATACAGGCGTGGGAACATTATTTTTTCAATTCCTATTTCAGTCATTCATTATGCGAAAACGTGACAAGAAAAAACATTGTAACCCTTTGGAAAGACCTTATCAACACAGATAAACCCTTTCGTAAAGAGGTATTGAAAAAGAACAATAAAACCCTTAAAAATCTATTGTGATGAATACAGCAAAAACAGCAGTACATTTTACAGATAATTACCTGCTCAATCCAACCAATCCGATTTCGGTAAACCTTATCGGAGCAGGTGGCACAGGTTCAAAAGTATTGACCGCCTTAATGGAAATAAACGAAAGTTTGATAGCATTGGAACACGCAGGGTTACAAGTCCGCCTTTGGGATGATGATGTTATCACAAGTGCCAATTTGGGCAGACAGCGTTTTGCAGAAAGTGAAACAGGATTATACAAATCCGTTGCTTTAATCAACCGATGCAACCGTTGGGCAGGTACAAATTGGAAAGCCGAAACGGTAAAATTTGAAAAAGATAATTTTGGCAGATTGCCCGAAGAAGCAAGGGCAGTTATTACCATTACTTGTGTGGATGGCGTACAGGCAAGGTTTGGCGTTGCTGAAATTTTAAAAGAAATAAGCTACCGCAGACACTATCAAGATGAGCCAAAATATTGGGTTGACTTTGGAAATAGCCAACACACAGGGCAAGTTATATTATCCACCATCGGAGAGATAAAACAACCAAATTCTGAAAAGTACGAAACGGTGGCAAGCCTGCCATTTGTTACCGATGAATTTGGCGAACTATTGAAGCAATCTGAACAAGAGGACAGCACGCCAAGTTGCTCACTTGCTGAAGCGTTGGAACACCAAGATTTGTTTATCAATTCATCGCTTACACAAATGGGTTGTTCTTTGTTATGGAACTTGTTTCGCAGGGGAATGACTGAATACAAAGGATTTTTTCACAATCTGAAAGATTTCCGCACCCACCCGATAAAAGTTGCCTAAAAGCCGAAATCGGCGGGCAAAAATGCAATTCCTCCCTACGGTCGGAAACGCATTTTTGCGGTTTAAAGCGGATGCAATCACTTTGCAAAAATGCACCGGCTCACAATTCCATTTCCTTACATTTTACCAAACAGGTTGCGAGTTTTTTGCGTGGGATATTCAGTATCCCATTTTTTGTTTTTGGTAATGACTTCTTTTCTTTTCACACAGCGACCAAAGAAAAGATTCTGTGTTGTAAAACAATTTTTTTTAGTTTTTTTGGTGTTAAATTGTGTACAATAACTATAAATTGTACTTTTGCACCACTCAATGAAAAGAACAGTACAAATATCATCCCAAGTTACTCCGCCTTGATCTTAGGCTAACTGTTATATTTCCCAATTTTAATTTATTGGCTTTTTTATCGTACCCAAAGGTTTTTTCTTTTGGTGCATCTCTTTTTTATTTACATTTTTAATATTTAAACATACTTTTTTATGCAGAAAGTTATTAATCTGTTTGATTTCAAACAGAAAATTAATTACAAAAACGAAATTCTTGCGGGTCTTGCGGTGGCTATGACCATGATACCTGAGTCTTTATCCTTTGCTATTCTGGCAGGGCTTTCGCCTTTGACAGGGCTTTATGCAGCTTTTTTAATGGGTATTGTTACTGCAATTTTGGGAGGCAGACCCGGAATGGTTTCTGGGGGAGCCGGAGCAACGGTAGTAGTACTTATCGCATTGGCAGCATCACACGGTGTGGAATATCTTTTTGCTGCGGTTATATTAGCAGGTGTACTGCAATTTTCAGTAGGAATTTTTAAACTGGGTAAATTTGTCCGCCTGATCCCACAACCAGTAATGTATGGTTTTTTAAACGGCCTTGCAGTAATCATTTTCATGGCACAGGTAGCTCAATTTAAAGTTGTAGAAAACGGGATAGAAGGTTGGATGCAGGGGCCGGCGCTTTATCTAATGGCTGGATTGACATTATTAACTATAGCCATCGTATTTATATTGCCAAAATTTACAAAAGCGGTTCCTGCATCTTTAGTAGCAATAATAGTTGTCTTTGGTATTGTATATTTTTTCGGCATCGATACTAAAAAAGTTATTGATATCGCCTCTGTAGGAGGCTCTTTACCTTCATTTCACATCCCTGCTATTCCTTTTACTCTGGAAACATTGAAAATTATTTTCCCTTATGCCTTGGTAATGGCAGGGGTTGGATTGATTGAAAGTCTGTTAACGCTTAATATGGTTGATGAAATAACCGGCACAAAAGGACAATCTAACCGTGAGGCTGCCGCACAAGGTATAGCCAATATCACCAACGGTTTCTTCGGAGGAATGGGTGGATGTGCAATGGTTGCCCAGACTTTAGTTAATGTAGGAGCTGGAGGAAGAGCCAGACTTTCTTCAATAGTTGCAGCCATAGCAATCTTATTGATCATTCTTGTTGCTGGTCCTGTAATCGAGCAAATTCCAATGGCGGCATTAGTCGGGGTGATGATGATGGTAGCTATAGGTACATTTGAGTGGGTCAGCTTTCGAATTATTAATAAAATGCCTCGACACGATATTTTTATTGGCATGTTGGTAGCAGTTATAACCATAGTATTGCACAACTTAGCTTTAGCGGTTTTGATTGGTGTAGTCATTTCGGCTCTAGTATTTGCCTGGGAGAGTGCTAAAAGAATACGTGCAAGAAAATATGTAGATGAAGATGGTGTAAAGCATTACGAAATTTTTGGGCCGCTCTTCTTTGGTTCTACTGCCGCATTTATTGAAAAATTTGACGTACTAAATGACCCGAATGAAGTTGTAATTGATTTTAAGGAAAGTAAAGTAGTTGATATGTCTGCTATTGAAGCTTTAAATAAAATTACGGAGAAGTATCACAAGGAAGGTAAAAAACTACATTTACGTCATTTAAGCCAAGATTGCAGGCAATTACTTAAAAATGCAGAAACAGTTATTGATGTGAATATTATTGAAGATCCTACCTACAAAGTAATGACTAATAAATAGCATCGGAATACCCAAGTTTAATATTACAACTACAGCAATAATTTTAAAAAAAATTATTGCTGTTTAAATTTATTATCGTAATATTGCGATATATTTATTTTTATAAAACTGATGGGTGTCACAAAAACCGAAATTTTTACAGAACAGCAGAACCATTTAGCTAGTATTTTAAAGGCACTGGCTCATCCTGCTCGTATAGCTATACTGCAACATATCATTAAACAAAATGCCTGCATCTGTAATGATCTTGTAGAAGAATTGGGATTGGCACAAGCGACAATTTCACAACACTTGAAAGAGCTGAAAAATATTGGTATCATTAAAGGAAATATAGAAGGAACTAGTGTATGTTACTGTATTAATGAAACAGTCTGGAATGAGATTAAGAAGGAACTCAATAGCTTTTTTGTCGAGAATGTAAATAGTAAAGAATGCTGTTAAGCTTTTTTTTAACACCAAATCATCGTAACATTGCAATATAACATTTATTGAGTTAATATCAGAAATATGAAGCTATCAAAAATTAAAGAAATCCTGCCAACATTAGTAAATGTTGGATTTCAATTAGAAAACGGAACCTTAGTTCCAGAACATTTCCACGTTACCGAAGTGGGACAAATTACTAAAAACTTTATAGACTGTGGTGGCGTAATCCGTTCGGAAAAAGTTGTAAACTTCCAATTATGGAATGCAGACGATTTCGAGCACAAATTAAAGCCAGCTAAGCTATTAAACATCATCAAGCTATCCGAAGAAAAATTGGGCATAGAAGATGCGGAAATTGAAGTGGAATACCAAAGCGAAACGATTGGTAAGTATGATTTGGATTTCAACGGAGATACATTTGTACTGAAAAATAAAACAACAGCTTGTTTGGCTCAAGATGCCTGCGGTATTCCTTCCGAAAAAGTAAAGAAAAATTTGGCAGAACTGCCTGTAAATAATGCTAATGCTTGTACTCCAGGTGGCGGATGTTGTTAAAATTGAATTTTTATGTTTTCAAAAATCATTCATACAGATAATTCAAAGACAACAATCATAATCCGACTGATTGTTGGAGGTGTTTTTTTATCGGAGGGCATTCAAAAATTGCTGTTTCCTGCCATTCGTGGAGCGGGACGGTTTGAAAAAATTGGCTTGCCATCGCCTGAATTTTTTGGAAGTTTTGTAGGCATATTTGAAATCCTTTGCGGAGCGTTTATTTTGCTGGGGTTGCTTACAAGGTTAGCAAGTATTCCGCTCATCATCATTATGCTGGTTGCCATTGCCACGACCAAAACATCTATTTTGGCTAGCGAGGGTATTTGGGAATTGCTGCACGGCAGCCGTACGGATTGGGCGATGCTTTTGGGAAGTATGTTTTTGTTAATCAAAGGCGGAGGTAATTGGTCTATTGATAAAATCGTAATGAGAAATGGAGCGTGATATTCAAATAAAGGAAATTGCCAAACTCTTTCTAAAGCTCGGTTTTATTGGTTTTGGAGGTCCCGCGGCTCATATTGCTATGATGCAGCAGGAGGTAGTAGTGAAAAGAAAATGGATGAGCGAACAGCATTTTTTGGATTTGTTGGGAGCTACTAATCTCATTCCTGGCCCCAACAGTACAGAAATGGCGATACACATCGGCTATGACAAAGGCGGTTGGAAAGGATTAATCTTTGCAGGGTTATGCTTTATTTTACCTGCGGTTTTCATTACCGGGATATTTGCATGGTTGTATCAGCAATACGGACAATTGCCCGAAGTACAGCCCTTTATTTACGGTATCAAACCTGCAATCATCGCTATTATCATAGGAGCTGTTTTTCCATTAGCAAAGAAATCAGTAAAGTCCACATTCTTGGCGGTTGTAGGTATTCTTGTTTTGGTACTGTCATTATTCGGCATTAGTGAAATCTATTTGATGTTTGGAGCGGGATTGCTGGCAATGGCCTTGTATTACCTTCAGGATACAAAAAATACGCTCCAAAGTTTTATCCCGCTCGCATTCTTACAAATCGCACAAAGCCCCTTACTGTCTGAAACAAATACCAAATTATTTTGGATATTCCTGAAAATTGGTGCTATCCTCTACGGAAGCGGTTATGTTCTTTTCGCCTTTTTAGATACGGAATTAGTTGCAACGGGCTTACTCACCCGGCAGCAATTAATGGATGCTATTGCTGTTGGACAGTTTACCCCAGGTCCTGTTTTTTCTTCAGTTACGTTTATTGGCTATCAAATCAACGGACTATCCGGAGCAGTTATTTCTACGATTGCTATTTTTCTGCCGTCGTTTATTTTAGTAGCATTGCTAAATCCCTTGATGAAAAAAATGCGCCAATCTAAAGGACTGTCCATTTTTCTCGATGCGGTCAATGTGGCATCTGTTGCAATCATAGCCGCTATTTGTCTTACAATGGGCAAAGAAACTATTACTGATTGGCGGACGATATTAATTGCAATGATAAGTGCGATCGTAGTTTTCAAATTCAAAAAAATAAATAGTGCCTTTGTGGTTATTGGAGGAGCATTATTAGGGTATTTATTTAATCTTATCTAAAGTTATCTTAAACAAAATATTTAAACAATAAAAATTAGACAAAATGAAAATAGCATTATTCAGTGATATTCACTCCAATTTACCTGCATTAGAAGCATTTTTTGAAGATGTTGAAAAAAGAAAACCAGACAGTATTTATTGTTTGGGCGATTTGGTGGGCTATAATATTTGGCCAAACGAAGTGGTAAACGAAATCCGTAAAAGGAGAATACCAACCATTGCCGGAAATTACGATTTTGGCATTGGCAGAATGAGCAACGAATGCGGTTGTGCCTACAAAACAGACAGTGAAAAAGATAACGGAAATATTTCTATTTCATTCACAAATTCTTTGATGAAAGATGAAGAAAGAGCGTATTTGCGTACACTTCCAGCCCATATCAAAGTAGAATTTCAACTGAATGAAGATAAATTGAATTTGCTTTTGGTACACGGAAGTCCGAGAAAAATAAACGAATATCTTTTTGAAGACCGTGAGGAAAAAAGTATGCTTCGCATTATGGAGCAAGCCGATGCAGACATTATGTGCTTCGGACACACACACAAACCTTATCACAGAGTTTTAAATTCGGGTATTGACGGTCAAAATCATTTCAGACACGCCATTAATATCGGTTCGGTTGGTAAACCGAAGGACAGCGATGTAAGAGGCGGTTATGTAATGTTTACGATTAATGAAAACAGTTCTGTGTTGGACAAAGATAGTATCAGTGTAGAATTTATACGCTTTGATTATGATATTGAAAGGGCTGCAAAAGCAGTTGAAGAAAGCATTTTACCAAACGAATACGCAGAAAATTTAAGAAGAGGTTACTAATCTAAAATTTATAAAAATGGAATTTCCAACCGAAAGAAAGTATTCAAAAGAACATACCTGGATAAGCATACAGGACAACACAGGTACAATAGGCATTACAGAATTTGCGCAAAGTGAATTGGGCGAAATCGTATATGCGGATTTACCAAACGTTGGATATAGTTTTCAGCAGGACGAAGTATTCGGCTCTGTTGAAGCAGTTAAAACGGTCAGTGATTTATTTATGCCTGTATCGGGTAAAATCACTGAAACGAACGAACTACTTTTGAAAGCACCAACACTCATAAACGACCATCCTTATAAAGACGGTTGGTTGATTAAAATTGAAATAAAAGACATTACAGAATTAGAAGACTTATTGACATCAAACCAATATAAAGAACTTACAAATTAGCAATGCAACCAAAATTAAAATTCTTAGACAGATACCTTACTTTATGGATATTCCTTGCAATGGCAATTGGCGTGGGTTTGGGTCATTTCTTTCCCAATATTTCTAATGTTACCAACAGCTTATCTGTTGGCACTACCAATATTCCATTGGCAATAGGATTGATATTAATGATGTACCCCCCCTTGGCAAAGGTTGATTATTCCTTATTGCCCAAAGCATTTAGAGATAAAAAAGTAATTGGCATATCCTTATTGCTCAATTGGGTAATCGGCACGCTATTGATGTTTGGATTAGCGGTTTTGTTTTTACGTAACGAACCCGATTATATGACAGGCTTAATTCTTATCGGTTTGGCAAGATGTATTGCCATGGTCATCGTCTGGAGTGACTTAGCTAAAGCAAACAGAGAATATACAGCTATGTTAGTTGCATTAAACAGCATCTTCCAGATATTTACTTACAGCTTTTTAGTTTGGTTATTCATCAACGTATTACCTGCAAAATTAGGATTAGCCAATTTCAATGTAAGCGTATCCATGAAAGATGTTACCGAAAGCGTATTGATATATTTAGGTATTCCATTCCTAGCAGGTTTTTTAAGCCGTTACTTCCTTATAAAATCAAAAGGTATAGAATGGTATAACCGAAAATTCGTCCCCGCAATATCGCCAATTACCTTGTACGCTTTACTGTTTACGATAGTATTAATGTTCAGCTTGAAAGGCGATAAAATATTGGAATTACCAATGGATGTAGTAAAAGTAGCCATACCGCTAATCATCTATTTTGTGTTGATGTTTTTCGTGAGCTTCTTTATCAATAAATCTCTTAAAGTTCCTTACGACAAAAACGCATCCATCGCATTTACAGCCACAGGAAACAATTTTGAATTAGCAATAGCCGGAGCAATATCGATTTTCGGCATTCATTCGCCACAGGCATTTGTGGGTGTTATCGGCCCACTGGTAGAAGTTCCGGTACTGATATTATTGGTAAAGGCAAGTTTATGGCTAAAGGAGAAATATTATAGTAAAAAAGACTGAATTTAAATTTCAGTCTTCTTACTCTTTCTTCTACTTGATAAATTCAAAATCACATATCCTATTATACCCGCAATGAGTGATGTTATTAAAACAGATAGCTTGGCCTCTTCAATGAAAACCTGATTGTCAAATGAAAGCATAGATATAAATATGGACATTGTAAAACCTATTCCAGCTAATAATCCTAAGCCAATAATGTGAATAAAGTTACTGTTTGCAGGAAGTTGACCTATCCCTAATTTAGAGCATATCAAAGAGGTTACAACAATGCCAATGGGCTTACCAAAAATCAATCCCAGTGAAATACCTAAACCTAAAGGGGAAGTCAGTCCTTCTATCATTTCCTGATGAATTGTAATATTTGTATTGGCGAATGCAAAAATGGGAATAATTAGAAAGTTAACAGGTTTTACAAGTGCATGTTCTAGTTTCTCTAACGGAGATTCAACTTCTGTATCATTGGTTGGCAAGGTCATCGCTACCAGTACACCTGCTATAGTGGCATGAATGCCAGAATGATGCACAAAATACCATATAAACACTCCTGGTATTAGATATAGATAGGGATTCTTAATATTGAATCGGTTCATCAAAATCAGTACTAGTATTCCAATTCCGGCATAGCCTAGATAGCCTAACTCAATTCCGGATGAATAGAAAATGGCAATTACTAAAATAGCTATGAGGTCATCCACTATCGCCAAAGCCGCTAAAAATATTTTTAAACTGGTTGGTACTCTTTTGTCTAACAGCGAAATTACGGCCAATGCAAAAGCAATATCGGTAGCCATGGGAATACCCCAGCCGGAAGCTGTCGGGGTTCCTGAATTAAAATATAAATAAATCAATGCGGGGACAACTGCTCCACCGATAGCAGCAAGGATAGGCAAGATTGCTTTTTTAGGAGAAGAGAGTTCTCCTTCAACAATTTCTCTCTTAATTTCCAGACCTACCAACAGAAAAAAGATTGCCATCAATCCGTCGTTGATCCACATACTTACGGAATAATTGAGGTGTATGGCTTCATTTTCATACCCCAGCTTTGTGTCCAATAAATTTTGTAGCGGAACGGCCATTGATGTATTTGCCACTATCATTGAAATCACTACGCATAAAAAAAGGAGGAAACCTCCAAAATTACTTGATTGAACAAAGTCTTTGAAAATATTTAAATTGATCTTATCCTTCATGTTTTAAATGTAAAAGTTAAATATCGCAATTTACCAATATTAACTTACTCTGCCTCATAGATGGGTTCTAAATCTATGAAATAAGCTTAATTTGGGTAATAAATCCGTGTCACTTTGTAGTGAAGATCTATTAAAATTATGCATGTAAAATCCTGACATAATAGCTAGTAAGCTAATACACTTTAAAATTGTAAGGAACTGTGTTGGGGCTATTTCCTTAATTATGGTAATGTTATAACTTCTGATGAGATTATTTTGCGTTCATATTCTGAATCATAATAGGCATTACTTTTCCATAATATGTATGTCAATTCCAATAATTTCCTTTGGATGGCAACTATAGCCTTCATTTTAATCCCATGCCTTGAAACTATTCTTAAGAAAATATCTCTGAATCTTTCATCAGTCCTGATTGCAGCCAGTGCCGGAAAGTGCATTACTTTCCTTAAATTCCGATTACCCCGCTTGGATTTAAAGCAAAATCTGCTCTCGCCCTTCTTCACTTAGATTATATTATACAAACATAGGAGAAGCAAAAGAACGTCGCCTGATTAATGATGGTTTATAATAGAATATTTGCCATAACCCTAGCATCTAATTCATTAAATTTGTCCTTAAAACAAATAGACTAATTCCTAAACAAAATACCCAAATTTTCTAAATTAAGGGGTTAGCGGTAAAGCTATAATACAGGTCATAAAAGATGAAATACTTAGTAAAGAACAAGGAGCTCGAATTGAAATATGAAGCAGGTAAAGGTGCTTGGACATATCACATCCAAGTACCTAACACTAAACATATCGTAGGAAAATGGGGCTCATTGAAAGTATCTGGTACAATTGACAACTACACAATTGACAGTATTAATTTGTTTACGATTGGAGGACAAGACAAGCTAATTTCAATTAATGACAAAATCAGGAAAGCAATCAGCAAAAGTGGTGGCGACACTGTAACTGTGACACTTTACTTATTGACTTCAAAGGAGCCGATTACAGAAAAAGAAATATTAGATACTTTTAGAAATTCGGGTGTTTTAAAATCGTTCAATAAATTACCAAAAGAAGATAGGATCAAAATTATTGAAAAAATATCCTCTACAAAATCCGAGGACAAACAAGTAAATCTAATTTTGAAATACATTGACCAATTGGGTGACGACAATGATTAAGCAGTCTTCACTTGATTTCCTTTCTACTCTCAAGCACAATGGTTTGAACAAAAAAATGGCATTACTTTAAAACTGTCAGTAAAAATAAATTTCAAAATGATTGAAACTGAAATCTCAATAACCGTAAACAGGAAATCCGATATTACCTTATTAGAGCAAACAATCGTCGGTAACAAGTTCCAATTTCCGGTTTA
Source organism: Sphingobacterium sp. UBA5639 (assembly GCF_002421245.1). Lineage (NCBI taxonomy): Bacteria > Pseudomonadati > Bacteroidota > Sphingobacteriia > Sphingobacteriales > Sphingobacteriaceae > Sphingobacterium > Sphingobacterium sp. UBA5639. Next base: position 8,585 of record NZ_DIJR01000020.1, on the reverse strand, counting down.
CATTCGGGAATATGAATTTAGCTATCAAATAAATTTTACAAGTGATTATGAGGAATGGGAATTAGACACGGCTATTCTCAATTCTTTTCCTGGATATGAATTTACCACCGACCTTGAAAAAGGACGGAAGGAAATACGGGTTCAAATATCCCGATACCAATCAGAATTATCGACTGATGGCTGGGGAAGACGGATTGAAAATCCTTTGGATGAAACGAAATATCTTGTAAAAGCATCGGTAAATAATCCTGAAAAGTTCAACCCTAAAATCAAAGTCTTGTTTGAAGATAAAGAGCAGTACTACTTTGTAAATATTGCAGATGGTGTTAACAGTGCTACTGAAGAAAAAGGTTTTTTGCTTCTGGATCATTTTAAAACCAATGAAACGGATGAAGCAACATTTTTTGATAGATTATACAAATCTCCATTAGAAGCTTTTCATTCAGGATACTATAAGTTATCTGAATTGGTTGACAAGGATTTTAGCACTTATCTTGAAAACAAAAAGAAAGAAATCAGAGAAATTCAAAAACAACCACGAAAAATCATCAGAGATTTTATAAACGCCTTTAACAGTTCCGATGAAAGTAGTATCCTGAAAAATCTTGACGAAAATATCATTTTTGAAGTTCGTAAAAACTGGAAAACATTATTTGAAATCGAAGGGCTTTCAAAATTCAAAGAGTATCTGAACTCATCCGATCAACAATTGTGTGGTAAGAATTTTAAAATCAGGTCATCTTGGAGTTTTAGTTTACCCAACGTGACTATTGGAATAAAATATTTTCCGCCAGCTACAGAACAGGATATGCTCCCTATTCAAAAATATGAGCAGATAAGGTTTGTACTAAATGATAAAAAAATCGCTAGTATTTTGTATGAGAATTAGTGAATTTTATCCTAATTGATAACGGCTTCTATTACTTTTCTAAAATATTCCGCATCATTACCAATCAGCAAGTAACTTGAAAAACCAATATCTAAAAGATATTTACCCACTTTCTCATCATCAATATCACTATGTGCAATAAGTTTTATAGTTGGATATTTTGTTCTTAATTCTTGAAGTTCAACAAAAACATTCTTGTTGTAAAAATCAAGGTCGATAATACAAATTTTTGGGAGTTCATTTAATGAAGATAATTGTGATAGTCCATCTTCAATGCTTTCCGAACGAAATAAGACTTCAGTTCCTGAAGCAATGAGGTCTTTACAAATGAAATCTAAAATTGGGCTTTTATCATTGATAAAGGCGAGTGTAATTTTTTGTTGGGATGTACCAGTTTTCATATCATCATACTTTTTTAAAGTTGATGTAGCCCTGCACAAAAAGAAAGCGCAGGCAACTACACTTACCGCACATTGAGGCACTGGTATACCCGACAACGAATAAGCGAGCGCCCACGCCTATGGCATGAGCGTTCTTCCTTATTGTCCCGTTGTCTAAAAATTACCAGTTTTCAATGTGGGACTTAAAGCAAAAACACTTTAAGTATTTCTATATTTTACATAGCAAAGATACTAAACTCTTGCTATTAGATGTATTAATGCAACAAAAAAGCTTAGTCTGAATTAGTTTTGTGATTGATATAATTCTGCTCCAATATTGTCATCAAATCTGTTTCCTTATAAATAATTTTGCCACCAATCTGAATATAAGGCAGGATATTATCATCACGATATTGCTGTAAAGTGCGTTTGCTAATGTGTAACAGTTTGCATACATCTTCGCCCGACAAATAAATTTCTCCATTCATTACAGGACGATAGTTTTTTAATATGCTTTCAATACGGTTTCTCAACATCAAAATCATTTCTTGATGGGAAATGATTTCTTCATTCTCATTCGTCAATAAATCCATTGTCATTGGTATTTTAAGGTTGGTGGGCTTCGAGCAAAGCCTGTACATCCGAGCGTTTATAATAATTCTTCCAGTTTAGTTTGGAATAAGGCAATAAGCCTTTGTCCTTGTAGGTCTGCAAAGTCCGTTTGGTAATATCCATCATCAGGCACACTTCCTGGTTATCGAGCCATTTTTCTTCTTTAAAAATTGAAGTGTATTTCAGTGTGGCATTTTCGGTCAATTCCAAAAGTGCTTTCAGTTCATTTTTCATTCCGTCCAATACGGATTTTTGTATTGCGATAACTTCCATTTTTTGCTCAATTTTGCTGTGGAAGTCGAATTTATCAAGGATTTGTAAAGGCTTGGAAAATGTTGTATTGATTGTCGTTGAAAGGTAGTATTTGTCGCCACGATATAAATTTCAAGATAGTTTATTTTGTAAATTTGAAGAATATAGGTTACTGATAAATTAATTTTAAATGGCAGTATTACAAAAAGGCAATTCAAATTATCCGTTTTGGGGAGCATCAATAAATCTAATCACTGGACTTGACCCGTTAGGCCTTCAAACAACCTCAGAAGCGACTTACGCCACTATGTTGCCTGGAATTTCCAATTTGACTAATCGTCTCCGTTATTATGGGTTTTATTGTTGGCTTTTAGACTTCTATTTCAAGACCGAGAAGAAAGGCAACTCAAAAGAACAATATCGTTTTATCCGCAGAGCTGAATTGATGATTGCCATAATTATGCAAAGCGAGCGTAAAGGAGTTCAACAGATAACAGGAAGTAACTTTGCTTCAAACCTAATAAATACAGCTGAGGAAACTTATTTTGACTTAGCCGAAGGAGCAGACAAGGACAATACCGATAAAAATGTTTATTGGAAATATCCGTCCGGTGCATTCGGACAATATTATTACGGAGCAATGCAGGCACTTTCCTTAATTATTACAGCAATAAATGATGATGGAGATGTTATTTACAACATTAGTAAACCACACCCAAGACAAAAAGTTTCTGGGGAACAATTAGCCGAGGCTTTTGAAGTTTCATTGTCACCACAAATAAAAGAGTTATTTTATAGTAATATTAAAAAAGGAAAACTTTACCACTCTGATATTTCAGAACTGATAAAATATTTTGCGATTGACACGATACAAACAGAAAATGCCGAATGGCAACTATATGTGGAAATGCTTTTGGACAAAGACGAACCAAGTCAAGAAATGGAAGAACGTTTTACTTTTCACAGAAGGGAAACAATTTTGTCGCTCTTAAATACAGCTGTTAAAAATGAAAATAATTACGACTGGTATAGATTTCTATTGGAAAGTTACCGAAAGAAATTGGGAACAAATGGTTATCCTGAAACGGAAACTAATATTGGTTGGTACTGCTATCAATTAAATGAGTATTGGCAGTACAGTTGCGGCACGATGTTTTGGGCTGTATTACAACATCTTTACGATTTCCAACAAGACCAATATCTACCATTGTTTGTAAAGAAATTTTCAAGCAGTATTACAAATGAAATATGCAAAGAGCTAAAGCAAGCTACAGAGCCAACAAGTTCACTTGCAGAAATTTTGGAGTTAATCCCTGACACAGAAGATGAGGAAAACATCAAAAAGGAAATTGATGGAACAAACGACCCTGTTATAGTAGCAAAATATGGCTTTATTCTTTTGCTTCAAATATTCAAAAATAATAGAGAGCAACTTCATCCATTGAAAGAATTTATGAGCAGAAAAAAGATAGAAAGGGATGGGAATATGGTTGATGGTATCTTGACAGTTCACACAGCAGAAAACGATACACTTCAAGATTTTGTTGAACAATTTATTTTACGCAAAATTATTTACAGGCACTCAATGGTTGCACTCAGAAAAATGGGCAACGGCTCACAGGCTACTCACAAATTTTTTATTGAGGAACAATACATCCGTTTCATAGATACATTTCCTCCAAGAAACACATCGCCAAGAATGAACGCCTTGCAAAACATAATGTTTGATTTACAGGTAATCAACGACCAAAGGGTTTTATCGCCATTACATAAGAAACTTTTGATTGACTGATGATACTAGAAAGAGAAAACATACTAACATTGATAGGAAGCAGAAGATATCATTCTGCAATTCTTACTACCTTCAGCTTTGACTTTTATTTTTTTGAAATGAAAGCAATGAAATGGTTGCGTTCTTGTGGCGTGAGAAACATCAACGTTTTTATTGATGGACATTATTATTCAGAGTTAATGCAACAAGCGACAGGAGAAGAAATGCAACTTTCTGCCGGTTATTCACTTTATCCTGTTTTTCAAAAGTCAGTATTCCATCCAAAAATTTGGATGTTGTTTGGTGAAAAAGAAGGATTGCTTATTGTTGGTTCTGGAAACCTTACAAATTCTGGAAATGGCAACAATGATGAGATTTGGGGAGCATTTCATTTTGATATTCGTTCAACCGAAAATTCATCAGTCTTTTCGTCAGCTTGGGATTATCTATCAATTCTTTCATCGTCAGTTAAAGGACAGATGAATGAAAAAACTACAAAATGGATACTTGAACATTCTAAATGGCTGAATGAATTGCCAAAGACAAAACCATTTCAATTTTTCGAAACGTCGCAAAAAGAGAAGGTTGCTTTCCTGTTTAATACTGAAACAACTTCTATTTGGAACGAACTTTTAAAACATCTTAGCAATGAGAAAGTAGTAGAAATAACTACCATTTCTCCATATTATGACAAAAATGGGAAAGTATTGCAAGAACTTAATTCTCTTTTTCCTTCAGCCATAGTAAAAGTCATATTGGATGAAAGTGGTTTAATCCCTTCTGCAATGCAAGTGAGCAAAGCGTTTACATTTTACGATTGGTGTGATGCAGGCGTAAGCAAAATCCAATATGCAAAATCTGGAAACTCAAAATCAAAACTTCACGGGAAGATTATTCATTTCAAGACAAAAAATGGAAAAGAGTTTTGCTTGTTCGGTAGTGCCAATATTACACCTGCAGGATTGGGATTATTGGGCAAAAATTCAAATGCAGAAGTTTCACTTCTTATTCAGTCAGAAAAAGGTGGACTGTTAAATCAATTAGGCATAAAACTGAAAACAAGCAATAGTAAAACCCTTGATGAATTTACAACGACTACAAGTAAATCAATTTATGAAACTATAATCGAGAATAATCAATTTAAACTACAACTGCTATCGGCAGAGTTGATTTATGATGAATTTATACTTCATTCCAATGGCACCTATACCGATGAATTTAAGGTTGTTTTCTTCGATAAACAAAACCGATTTTTGTATTCCAAAACATTCTCAAATTATGAGAAAGAACTAAAAACAAAACTCAATTTAGAATTAGGCACTTTCCAATATGTGCAATTGACAAATATTAGTGAAGAGATTATCTCTAATAAACTTTTGATTTCAGATTATTTCCTCTTGGCAAAAACGCATCCTAATCCAAAGACAGAGGAAATTGAAAAAATTTATAGCGAAATCCAAAATGGAGAGCTGAGCAAAGTTCTCGACTTGTTGCATTATGCAATCTTTGATGAAACAGAAAATGAAACAGGAGCCAGCTTTTTAGATAGTAGGAGAAGCACGTTTACAAAGCTGAATGATGACAAAGAACCTGAAAAACTTTACGATCTCTCTTCCTATAAAGCAATAGAAAATTCTGGATTTGAAAAAAACCTTCTACTCTCTTCTCTTTCCCTACGTGTTTTAGATGTTTTGAAGTTCATCAATTTAAATGGAAATTCAACAAATAAACAAGCTGATATAAGTATTGATGAGCAAGAAGACGATTTAGGCAACATAAATGGAAATGAGGAAGGAGAAGTGGCAACGGTTCGTAACCTCTCTTTTGTCATTCTTAAATCTGAAAAAAGAAAGTTGATGAACTACTTTGATAACCTTTACAATTACCAACAAGAAATTCTCTATGGGAATAGTCGACCAAAAACATATAGGCCTACACTTACAGATTTGACTAAATATTTAATCGCTCTTGAGTTGATAAGTGAATACGGAGGGAAATCTGCAAAGTATGACGAACAAGACACGCACCATTTTTTCAGTTATTTACCATTTGTAGACGATTATGACAATAACAATGTAAAGGATTGTTGTTTAAATTTAATTGGCGACTTTTTGATGCTGGCAAGAAGCGGATTTAAAGCGTATGAATTTGACTATACAAAAAAGAAAATCGAGGAACTAAAAAAAGAGGCACTCATAAATACAATTGTTTGCTTAATTAACAATCGATGGAAAGATGATGAATTACATTACTTTTTTACTATGGCAAAACAAAAAAAACTTTAGATATTCAGTTATAGTGTTTTTAATCGCATCTATGGTATTTACATTTTTAGTATTCCAATACAGTAATGTTTTTTGGGGTCACATCGTCTCTGGATTATTTGTGTTCTTCGGTTTAGGTGGTATCATTAAATGTATCAAGAAAGATTATGTTTAGTAAAATATGATAAAAACAAATATTACCTATCGAAGTTTAATCTATCCAATAAGGCTTTTCTATATTAGGTATATCCCATCGAACACCTGTCATATTGGTCAATCGATCTAGTTGCTTATGAATATTTGTATAAAAATATTCGTCTAGCCATTTAAATAGAGGTTTCCACTCACGAGGTGCGCCCCAACAAAAAACCATCTGAATATTTGCATCAACAGAGATTGTACTATCTACATACTTTAGTTCAATTTTCGCTTCAATGGAGTTGTGCTTTTCGTGATGTGCGTACTTCTTGTTCCGAAGTAAGAGTATATAATCATGCACTTTGCGTAGTTCAGCAGGAATAATTGATCTACTTAAAGTTGTTGCACCATTACCTGATTGAAAAATCCGACCATAGGAAATGACAATGCTTGTTGTAAGACCTTCCAACATTAAAAGGCTTTCTTGATAATTTGATTTATCGTTGAAACTGTCCAAACGTGAATACCAATAACGAATAGAAGACAGTGCGTACATATTTAAAAGCATCTTATTAAGTTGCTCTATATCTTTTCGATATTTGATCGTAATTATATTTAAGTATTCCTCGGATTCCGATAAGCTCATATCAATATATTATATATAAAAATAAAATAAATTTGAATTTAATTTATAAAAAGTATAAATTTGCATTAACAATTCCCCACAGGCCTCTATAATATGCACACTTGTGGGGCTTTTTTTTGCAAAAAAATGAGGTACGATAAACAGCCTAATACAATCCAAGACCAAATTACTTTACTCAAAGAGAGAAATTTAAAGATTCCTTCAGATGAAAGAGCAGAGAAGTATTTAAAAACAGTTGGATATTACCGATTAACAGGTTATATGTATCATCTACAAGAAAGGGATGGTACACATAAGTTTAAACCAGATATCTCATTTGATGATATCATTGACACATACAATTTTGATAAAAAGTTACGTATGCTCACCCTAAATTATTTAGAGCGGATCGAAGTAGCAATGCGTGCGCTTATAACACAAAACTATTCTTTATCAAAAGGATTTTTATGGTACACAGACTCCAATAATTTTGTCAAACCGGTAAAACCCCCTGAAAATATAGAAGAAGATGTAAATAACGGAAAAATGGAATTACCGCGAAAATACATCAATATGCATCATTACATTTGCAAAACGATAAAAGAACGGTTTGATGAATCTAAAGATACGTTTGCGCTTAAGTTCAAAGACAAATATACAAATGAAAGTTATCCTCCGTGTAATATGGCACTTGAAGTTGTGTCTATGGGATGTATTTCAAAGATGTATGATTCTCTTGCAAATTGTACAGAAAAACAAGATATAGCAAAATCATTTGAGATATCATATAATGTATTGCAATCTTGGTTAGTATTTCTCACCAACATTCGGAATATATGTGCTCATCACGGCAGACTCTGGAATCGAAAAACAACTGCTGATAAATTTATAATACCTAATAGAGAATTTCAAAAATTTAAGGGTAGTGTACCAGACAATTTTGTTTATACATATTATGGAACATTATCGATAATGATAAAATTATTGAGTAAGATAAATTCCACAAATAGTCTAGAAAAAAAATTTAGAGATTTGATTAAAGAATACCCTAAAATAAATACAAGACACATGGGGTTTCCAGATGATTGGATGGAAAATCCTGCATGGAAATAGAACACAATATAACACCATAGTAGAATTATTTAGTCGAAAAAATATTTCAAAAAAAGGGGATAAGGAGGGTGTAAAGTAAACTGTGTCAATAAAAGAATTTTTATATTAGACACAGTTTACTTTACACCCTCAATCAATCTTTTGATAGCGGGAAATTGAAATATAAAATGATGTCATTACGATAGTTGATTTTTAACAGTTAAATTCTACATCTCAACTACTTAAGTTTTCATTTGATTAAACGTTGACTACTGCACACATATTTTCAAGTATTAAGCTTAAAAATATGTGTGCAGTAGTCTATTCATTATATTTTCAATAATTCTGTCAATTCTTCAAATGATGAAATCCCATTAATATCTGTGGTATCTATCCAATCAATTCCTCCTGCTGGCAAGTAGTTAATGATACCTGTTTTAAAATTGTACTGTTCATTAATTTTCTTCATATCAATAAACCAATCCATAGGAAGCTTTTTCAATCTCACAATTTCCTGAAAATCATTTGATAGTTTGTTGGTGCATATTCCGGTGATGTTGAC